>JAUNUZ010000085.1 GCA_030537915.1 Micrococcales bacterium | reverse complement strand
GGCATCATCGACCGCGCCCAAAGCCTCGACGATCTCGGGCCGGTCGGCGCGGCACTCGACGGCCAATGCCCCCTGGCCGGGCGCCGGCAGCATGGTGGTGGCTTCGAGCACCTGAGTGACGTGCGCCCGCAGGCCGAGCCGCGTCAACCCGGCGTAGGCGAGCAGGATCGCGTCGAGGCGACCGTGGGTGACCGTCTTGAGTCGCGTCTCGACGTTGCCGCGCAGCGGAACGATGTCCAGGTCGGGGCGGCGGGTCCGCAATTGCGCGACCCGCCGTGGCGACCCGGTGCCGACCCGGGCACCCGCCGGGAGCGCCTCGAGGGTCAGCCCGTCACGGGCGCAGAGTGCGTCACGCGGGTCCACGCGGACCGGGATGGCAGCGATGACCAGGCCAGGCTCCGGAGCGACCGGCAGGTCCTTGAGCGAGTGGACCGCCAGGTCGATGCGGTCCTCGTGCAGGGCCTGGCGGATCGCGCTGGCGAAGACACCGTTGCCGCCGATCTGCGTCAACGGCGCGGCGCTGAGGTCACCCTCGGTGACGATCGGAACGATCTGCACCTCGTGGCCGTGCGCCCGCAGCAGGTCTGCAACCCCCTCGGACTGGGTCGTTGCGAGTCGGCTGCGTCGAGTGCCGAGCCGCAGCGGCCCGCGATTCGCGCCCGGGAAGCGGGTTTGTGTGCTAGTCATCTGGTCACCCCCGGCGTCGGGGTGGCATCGCTCGTCGCGGCCTCCCCGGGGTCGAGGTCGAAGAGCTCGCGCAGGGCGGCCGCGTAGTCCGCGCCGGCATCCTCACCCACGAGTTGTTTGACCCGCACGGTCGGGGTGTGCAGCAGCTTGTCGACGACCCGCTGGATCGTGCGCTGCACCTCGGTGCGGACCGTGTCATCGAGCTGCGGCATCTTGGACTCGAAGCGGGCCACCTCGGCCGCAACGACCTGCGCTGCACGGCCCCGAAGTGCAGCGACCGTGGGGGCCACCGCCTGACTGCGGCGCGTCAGTAGGTAGGCGGCGACCTCGCCGGTCACCAGGTCGCGCACGGCCTCGACGTCGCTCTCCTGCGGTCGCAGCGCCAGCCGACGACCCAGATCGGCGAGCCCGATGACTCGCGTGTCCGGCAGGAGGGCCACGGCCGGGTCGACATCGCGCGGGAGTGCGAGGTCGAGCAGCACCTGACGCTCCCCCGCCGACGAGCGACCCGCGACAGCAGCGCGGGCTCGAGCGACCATGTCCGGCACCAAGACGTGGCCGAGAGCTCCTGTGCAGGTGATGACGACGTCGGCCGTGCCGACCGCTTCCTCGAGGTGCCCCCAGGGCAGAAAGCCGCCCCCGGTGCTCGTGGCGAGGCGCTCGGCCTTCGCGGTCGTGCGGTTGATCACGGTGAGCTCGGCGGCGCGGGCGCGGGAGACCTGGGCTGCGGCCAGCGCACTCATCGACCCGGCTCCCACGATGAGCACCCGTGCCCGGTCGAGAGGACCGACGAATTCAGTCGCGGCGAGCAGGCCTTCGCTGACAAGGTCGCGCCCGGCGCGGTCGAGGTCGGTCTCGCTGTGGGCCCGCTTGCCGACGCGCAGCGCCCGCTGGAAGAGACCGTTGAGAACGGGACCGGCGCTCCCGGTGAGCTGGGCCGCCTCGAGAGCGTCGCGGAGCTGCCCGAGGATCTGCGATTCGCCGACCGCCATGGAGTCCAGACCGCATGCGAGCCCGAAGACGTGCGCGATGGCGCGGTCCTCGTAGTGCACGTAACAGTGGTCGCCCAGGCCGGCGCGGGACATCCCGGTCGCCCCGACGAGCGCGGCACAGATGTCGTCGACGGCGCCGTGGAAGGTCTCGACCCGCGCGTACACCTCGACACGGTTGCACGTGGCGACGACGACGGACTCGGTGACGTTGTCGCCGGCGAGCACGGCTTGCGCCAGCCCCGCGGCGCCGGCTGCGTCGAGCGCAACCCGCTCGAGCACGTCGATCGGGCTGGTGTGATGGGAAAGGCCCATGACGACGAGACTCATCGGGTCACCTCCGCAGAGACACCGGACGCGTCACAGTCTCCTGAGACGCCAATGGGTGGAATCGAGCCGGCCCAGCGGCCCTGGGCGTGGAAGGCGAGGATCGCCAGTTCGGTTGCAACGTCGACGCGGCGCACGTGTACGTGCGCCGGAGCGGACAGCAGCCCTGGGGCGAAGGTGAGAAGTGAGTGCACGCCCGCGCCGACGAAGGCGTCGCAGGCGGCCTGCGCGCCCTCGGCCGAGGTGGCGATGACGCCGATGACGGGGCCCAGCTCGCGGACGATCGCCGGAAGCCGCGCCACGTCGCCGATGACAAGCCCCTCCGTCTCGCCCGTGCCTGCGGGGCGGTCCACCAGGTCGGGATCGCGATCGAGTAGGGCTGCGACGCGAAAGCCGCCGTCCGCCAACCCTGGGTAGCCGCAGATCGCCTGGCCGAGGCGACCCGCGCCGACGATGACGACGGGCCAGTTCCGCCATAACCCGAGCCGCCGGCTGATCTCACCCGCGAGGCGGGAGGTGTCGTAGCCGACGCCGCGGACACCGTGAGATCCCAGATAGGACAGGTCGCGGCGCAGCTGGGCCGACTGGACCCCGGCCGCGGCCGCGAGTTCGCCGGAGGATACGGTATCCGTGTTGTGACGCCTGAATTCGGTGAGCGCCCGCAGGTAGGCTGGCAACCGGGCCACCGTGGCATCAGGGATCCCGCGACGTGTTGCAATGTCGGCAGGCAACGGGGGTCACCGGCTCCTTCGGCATATCTGGCCCGGCGACCAGCTGGCGCGGGCGGGAGGGAACGACCCTCACCTTAGGTCTGCGATCGGTCTTGCACAAACCTCACCGCTCAGGCACCTGTCCGGCGCTCAGGTGACATCCAGTCACCAGTCAGCCGCTTTCGCGGGTTCAGACTTCAGGACCGCACGTAACCGGCTCTCACTAACGCGCCAGTAATCGTGCTGACGCCCATCGACGAGAGTGACCGGCAGTTGCTCCCACCACAGCGGGTCCGGACTGTCGATATCGACGATCGAGCGTTCCTCCCAGCCGACGCCGAACTCCGCGGCCACCCGCTCGATGACCTGGCGGGCCAGCAAGCACAGGTGGCATCCGGGCTTCGTGATGACGGTGATCCGGGTTTCGGCGGCGCTCATCCTCATACTGTAAGACGCCCCCATTTCGCAGGCTACCCACGAATCGATCCCGCGCGAGCCGCGACTGCGTGGGCGTCTCGAGGCGTTCGCACGCTCATTTCCGGATGCGGACGACAGCGCAGGGGTGTCGGCCGACAACCCGCCGCTGGGACGAGCCCTAACCGAAGACCGGCCCGCGCTGCCCCAGGAGGACGTGGAGTCGGCGCTGAATCGTCTCGCGGATCCGATCGGTGAGGTCGTAAACGAGGAGCGGGTCGTCGGCGGCTTCCGGCCCGAGGTCGCTCGTATCCAGCGGTGGGGAGAAGTCGATGATCCACTGACTCGGGAGCGGAACGAGTCCGAGCAACCCCAGGTGCGGGAAGGTCGGCGTCACGGGGAAGTAGGGGATATCGAGCAGGTGCGCGAGCGGGCTGATCTCGCCGATCTTGGGGTAGGTCTCCTCCGCCCCGACGATAGAGCACGGCACGATCGGAGCGCCGGTGCGCAGCGCCGTCGCGACGAAACCACCACGCCCGAAGCGCTGCAGTCGATAGCGCTCCGAGAACGGCTTGCCGACCCCTTTGTAGCCCTCGGGCCAGACGCCGACGAGCTCTCCCAGGCCCAGGAGGCGCTGGGCATCATTCGGTGACGCCAAGGTCGTCCCGCCGGCTCGGAAGGTCTCGCCGAGGAACGGCGTGCGAAACACCAGGTCAGCGCCGAGCAGTCGCAGGAACCGCCCCTGTGGGTGGGTGTCGTGGACGGCGACCTGGGCCATGAGGCAGTCGAGCGGGATCGTCCCGGAGTGATTCGCGACAACGAGCGCGGGACCTTGCGCGGGGATGTGCTCGATCCCGGATACCTGGACCCGGAACCAGCGGCGGTAGAGCACGCGTAGTACGGGCAGGTAGACGTGCCGCGTGAAATCCGAATCGAAGCCGAACTCGTCGATCTCGATCTCGCCGGTCACCCGCCGACGCACGTAGGCGAGGAAGGCCGCGACCCGCTGCTCGATCTCCCGCTCCGTCAGGTCCGAGGATGTCTGGCGCACGGCCCAGCGCAGGGTTGTGATGAGGAGTTCGACACCCCGCTCAAGCTGCTCATCGGCACTCACGGCAGGCCACCTGTCGAGCCACCGGTCGGCTCGCACGAGCGCAACCCGGCGCCGACGGACCCGACCCAGCGAGCCGCGTCGCGCAGCCCGGGCACTCCCCCGGGCGTGGATTCGGGCAGGCTACGGGCGAATTCGTCGACCACCGCCCCGGTCGACCACTTCGGCGCGACCCCGAGCAGCGTCCGCATCCGGGTCGTGTCAAGGCAGCGGCCCCACATGAGGTAGTCCATCTGGTCCTCGGACATCGAGCGCAGGTGCAGACGGCGCGCAACCGAGCCGAGCCGACGGCCCGTCGCCGCGGGCAGTGGCAGGACGGGCCGCCCGAGCCGCCGGGCGATGGTCGACAGCGACAGCACGCCGTCCCCCGCGACGTTGACGACCCCGTTGGCCTGCGCGTTCGCGTCGGTCGCCGCCGCGACGAGGGCCGCGATCGCGTCCTCGGGGTGGAGCAGTTGCCACCTCGGGTCGTAGCCCAGCGGCACGGGCAGCACAGACGCGCGCAGAAAGTCCGTCAGATTGGACTCGATCGCCGCAGCCACGATGTGCGCCATCCGCAGGGTGCAGGTGACGATGTCCGGGCGGCGCCGGCTCACGCCGCGCACATAGCCCTCGACCTCAAGAACATCCCTGACGTGGCCGGCCCGAATCTGCGCCCCGGCCGGCATGTCTTCGGTGAAAACGGCGGAGTCCTGCGGTGATGAGCCGTAGACCGACGCGCTCGACTTCAGGACGACGCGGCGCACGCTTGGGCGGGCCGTGCAGAAGGCAAGCAGCTGCATCGTGCCGATGACGTTGCGCTCCTTCTGGGAGACGCGGGCGCTGCCGTCGCGGACGTCCTGGTCGCTGACCGAAAGGTGCACGACCGTGTCGACACCCGCCTGGGCGATGATCTTGCCGACGAGCGGATTGCCGATGTAGGCGCGCACGAATTCGGCCGAACCCAAGGGATAGCGCGGCTCCAGCAGGTCGATCCCGATCACGCGGCCTACGCGCGGATCATGGCTGAGCTCACGAGCGAAAAGCGCGCCGACGTAGCGAGACACACCGGTGACGAGCACCGTCGAGGTCATCGGGCCCCTCCCAGTCGTTGCGCCTCTCGGGCCCATCGCCCTGGTCGATCCTACGGGGCATGCCGAAGGCCGCCACCCGCGGGCGGCGGCCCGGTTGCCCCGTCACAGACCCCGGTGTGTGGGGTCGGCGCGGATATGGACCGCGACTACTTCTTGTTACGACGCTGGTGTCGCGTCTTGCGCAGCAGTTTGCGGTGCTTCTTCTTGGCCATCCGCTTGCGGCGCTTCTTGATCACAGAGCCCATGTGTGGTCCTTCTCTGGTCGAACGGATCGGTGATGCGCACGGTGCGCGAGACGTTCGTGCCACCCTACTCCCCGCCGATGCGGGGACGTTAATCGCGCAGCGTGGCCCGCTCAGTCGAACCAGTGGTCGAGGCCGTGATGGGAGAAGGTCGCCTCGCGAGTGGCCATGATCGCCCGGTCCGTCGCGTTCTCGGGGTCGTAGCCCGACTCCCACGGGCGGTACCAGATCCGGCCCCGCTCGGACGTGCCGTCCGTCATCAGCGGGGGCGCCTCGACGTCGAAGCGCGCCATCACGTCGTCGAGCCAAGCTTGCGGGACGGGGGCCTCGACGTCGATGTCGCGATGCGCTGCGATTGCGACGAGGTGGGTCCAGCTGCGCGGCACGACCCCGATGACCTCATAGCCACCCCCGCCGAGAGCCACCCAACGGCCACCGCACACCTCGTGCGCGAGATCGTGCAGCGTCTGGGCCACGAGGCGCTGGGCGTCGATGGAGATCGACAGGTGCGCCAGCGGGTCTGTGTAGTGCGAGTCTGCACCGTGCTGGGTGATGAGGATCTGGGGATCGAACGCCCGGATGAGCGCGGGGGCGACCGCATGCACGGCACGCAGCCAAGGAGCATCCCCGATCCCCGGTGGCAGCGCTACGTTGACCGCGAAACCCTCGGCGTCGGGCCCACCGATGTCCCGCGGGAAGCCCGTGCCGGGGAAGAGCACCGTGCCGGTCTCGTGCAACGAGATCGTGAGCACCCGCGGGTCGTTCCAGAACATCCGCTCAACGCCGTCGCCGTGATGGGCATCGACATCGACGTAGGCGACCCGCTGAACCCCCTGGCGCAGCAGCCAGTCGATTGCCAGGCCCGCGTCGTTATAGATGCAGAAGCCGGATGCTCGGTCGGGCATCGCGTGGTGCATACCGCCGGTGAAGTTGACGCCGTGCTCGCTGGCCCCCGTCCACACCCCCTCGGCGACGAGCCGAGTCCCCTCCGCGATCCGCGCACTCGCCTCGTGGATGCCCTTGAAAGCCGGGTCGTCGTCAGTGCCGAGCCCGAACCTCGCCTGGGCCGCATCCGGATCGTCCGATGCCTGGCGGACCGCCGCGATGTAGGCCTGGCTATGGACTCGAGCCAACGCCTCGTCGCTCGCCTCGTCAGGAACCAAGACCTCTACCTGCGGGCCCTCGAAGAGCCCGAACTGCTGACACATCCGAGCGGTGAGATCGAGCCGGATCGGGCTCATGGGGTGACTCGCACCGAAGTTGTAGCCAGTGAATCCGTTGTCCCAGATGACCTGGGCCTGCGTCGCCATGACGGAACCCTAGCGACTTTGTGAACTATCGGCTCAGGGCCAGCACCATCGCGAGCTCTTCGTCACCGTCGTCGTCGCTGCCCTGCTGGGCCATCGGGCGACGGTGCTCGGTCGGGCGGAAGCCGTAGCTGCTCGCGAAGGCGACGGCGCGGCCGTTGTCCGTGCCGACCCAGTAGACAAGCTGAGTGTGTCCCTCGGCATTCGCCGCGGACGCGGCGGCCTCGACCAGGCTCGCGGCGATGCCTGTGCCGCGCAGCGACTGCACCACCCAGAGCCCGAAGATCTCCGCGGAGTTCTCGAAAAGCTCCTGGCTCTTGCGCAGCGACACGATCCCGACCGGCCTGTCCTCGCACTCCGCGAGCAGACGGGCCGAGCGACGCATGCGCTTGCGCCAAAACTTGTCCTCGTAAGCGGCCTCGGTGTCGAAGTCGGCCACGAAGGCCTCGGGAGACTCCTTGAGGGCCTTGAGTCGGAACTCCTTGTAGCGCTCCCATTCCTCTTCGCCGAGGACCCGGACACTGATCTCGCTCACGCGCGTCACCTTTCGAATGCGGGAGGGGGGAGTGCTTCCCCGGGTCTGACCGAGACAACCCTAACAGCGCCCCTGGAAAGCCTGGCGGTCCGGTCCAAGAGCGGACGACGTATCTGCGCCAGGCCCAGATTGCCGGCCCGCAGTCGCCGTTCAGCCACCCAGCGACGCCGATTTGGCGGCCGCGGCCTCCATCCCGGCGATGATCGCCGAACGGAGGCCGTGCCGGTCGAATTCGCGCAGAGCCGCGGCGGTCGTCCCGCCGGGGCTCGTCACCTGCTCGCGCAGCAGGCTCGGATGGGTACCTGAATCACGCACCATCGTCGCTGCACCGTAGAGGGTCTGCTCGGCCAGCTCGGTTGCCGTCGCGCGCGGCAGCCCAAGCAGCACCCCGCCCTCGATGAGCGCCTCGGCGACCGCGAAGATGTAGGCCGGACCGGACCCCGACAGGGCCGTCACCGCGTCCTGCTGCTTCTCCGGCAAGACGACGACGCGGCCGGTCGAGCGCAACAGCGCGGTTGCGGTCTGGACGTCGGCGTCCGTGCAGTGCTCGTTAGGACTGGCCGCGGCCATCCCCGCTCCCAGCAGTGCGGGCGTGTTGGGCATGACGCGCATGATGGCGATGCCCTGCGGCAGGTGCTCGGCGAGTGTGGCCAGACGGACACCAGCGGCGATGCTGATGACGAGCACGCCGGGCGCCAGACTGCCTGCGATGTCCTCCAGGACCGCGGGCACGTCAGTCGGCTTGACCGCGATGATGACGGCCGCGGCGCCGTCGACGGCCGCGGCATTGCCGCAGACGGCGACCCCGGCCTCCTCCCAGCGGCTCTTCGACGCCTCGTCCAGGGTCGAGACCCGCACGTCGCCCGGTTCGCGCAGGCCGGCGTCCAGGACGGCTTTGAGCACGGCCGAC
>JAUNUZ010000084.1 GCA_030537915.1 Micrococcales bacterium | reverse complement strand
ACCCCGAGCAGGCCGCCAACGCCTCGACGATCGCCGCGGTCTCGGTGCAGCGTCGCTTGCCGACGCGCGCGGCGGTCATCGCCATAGCTACCGCGATGCAGGAGTCCAAGCTGCGCAATCTCGACCACGGGGACCGCGATTCCCTCGGGCTCTTCCAGCAACGCCCGTCCCAGGGGTGGGGCACGGCGGCGCAGGTGCAGGACGCGCATTACGCCTCGGGACTCTTCTACAACCACCTTGTCAAGGTGCCCTCCTGGCAGACCCGCCCGCTGACCGAGGTCGCCCAGGCGGTTCAGCGCAGCGGCTTCCCCGAGGCTTACGCCAAGCACGAGGCGGAGGCGACCACGCTGGCCGAGGGGCTGACCGGCGACAGGTCCGGCGCGATCACGTGTCGCCTCGACCCCCCGACGTCGCCCCGCAGTGCGAAGGACATCGCGGCGGCGCTGCGCGCCGAGTTCGGGGTGCGCCCGAGCGTCACCGGCGGCAACGTCGAGGTCGGCACCGAAACGGCCCGCGGTGCGCGCGCTGTCGCGGCCTGGTCGGTGGCCCACGCAGAGCAGCACGGCTCCCGTTCCGTCTCGGTGGCGGGTCGCACCTGGACCAGCGGCCGCACGGACGCGGCGACGACGTGGACGACCGATGCCTCCACGGGGTCCGGCGCGCGCCGAGTCGTCATCGTGCCCGGTTCCTGACGAGGCTGCCCGGCTGCTGGTTTGCCGCGCCGTGCGTGGACCCATTCGTCGCGCTGGCCCTGAGGAAGGCGGACGGCGCCGGCGCCGCCCTTGGGGGTGGCACCGGCGCCGTCAGTAGGGCCTGGTCGTCGACTCAGCGGTCGGGCATGTCGATGAAGCTGCGCTCCGTCTCGCCGATGTAGACCTGACGCGGCCGGCCGATCTTGCTGCTCGGGTCCGCGTTCATCTCGCGCCAGTGCGCGATCCAGCCCGGGAGCCGACCGAGCGCGAAGAGCACGGTGAACATCTTCGTCGGGAATCCCATGGCCTGATAGAGCAGACCTGTGTAGAAGTCGACATTCGGGTAAAGCTGCCGTTCCTTGAAGTAGTCATCCGAGAGGGCGATCTCTTCGAGGCGCAGCGCGATGTCGAGAAGCTCGTCCTGAGTCTCGTGCTCGCTGAGGATCTCGTCGGCGTGCTCCTTGACGATGGCCGCGCGCGGGTCGTAGTTCTTGTAGACCCGGTGCCCGAAGCCCATGAGCTTGGCGCCGGCTTCCTTGTTCTTGACGCCCTCGACGAACTTGTCGACGTCACCGCCGTCGGCCTTGATCCGTTCCAGCATCTCGACGACCTGCTGGTTCGCCCCGCCGTGCAGGGGCCCGGAGAGGGCGTTGACGCCCGAGGCGACCGAGGCGTAGATGTCGGCCTTGCTCGAGCCGACGAGACGGACCGTCGAAGTGGAACAGTTCTGCTCGTGGTCGGCGTGCAGGATGAGCAGCGTTTCCAACGCACGCACGACCTTGGGGTCGGGCTCGTAGACCTGCGTCGGCAGGCCGAACGACAGCCGCATGAAGTTCTCGACGTAACCCAGGTTGCCCTTGGGGTAGAGCATCGGCTGGCCGAGGGAGTTCTTGAAGCCGTAGGCGGCGAAGGTCGGGCACTTGGCGAGCAGGCTGATCGTCGCGGTCTCGATCTGGGCCGGATCCTCCACGGAGGTGCTGTCGCTGTTGAAGGTGGACACCGCCATGATGCCGGCCGACAGCACCGGCATCGGGTGCGAGCGCCGGGGGAAGCACCGGAACAGGTCACGCATGCGCTCGTCGAGCAGGGACGCCCGGCTGATGCTGTCCTGGAAGTTCTCGAGCTGAGTTTGCGTCGGCAGCTCGCCGTAGAGCACGAGGTAGGCGGTCTCGAGGAAAGTCGACTTCTTCGCCAGCTGGTCGATCGGGTACCCGCGGTAGCGCAGGATCCCCGCGTCACCGTCGATGTAGGTGATCGCCGATTTGCAGGCCGCCGTGTTGGCAAATCCCACGTCGAAGGTGGTGTCTCCGGTGTCCTTGAGCAGCGAGGAGACGTCGATCCCGTTGTTCCCCTCGGTTGCCTCCACCACGGGCAGGGAGATGTCCTTCTCTGCGGTCTTCAACACTACTTCTTTGGTCATCGAAGTCTCGATTCCTTTCGTGGAGGTGCCGCATCCAGGGGGTGCTTTGCTGTGCACGGTATCTCAATCACAGCGCACCATGGTGGTTGGTCTGGTGGGACGGGGGCTCATCGAGAGGCCCGACCTCAGGGGCCCTGCGACTCAATCGGTGCGCCGCCGATTCGATCGCTTCAT
This sequence comes from Micrococcales bacterium, assembly GCA_030537915.1. GTDB lineage: Bacteria > Actinomycetota > Actinomycetes > Actinomycetales > Dermatophilaceae > Kineosphaera. Next base: position 6,081 of record JAUNUZ010000084.1, on the reverse strand, counting down.
CGGTCGCGGTCAGCGCAATGCGTACGTGCCGGTCTCCGGCACGGCCGTAGAAGGTTCCGGGGGCCACGAGGATCCCGAGTGTGGCCATCCGAGCAACGGACTCCCAGGCATCCGCGTCCTGACTCACCCAGAGGTAGAGCCCGGCTTGGGAGTGCTCGATCTGCCAGCCGGCCTCGGTGATGGCCGTGCGCAGCAGCCCTCGCCGGTGCCGGTAACGCTCCCGCTGGGCGAGCACGGACTCATCATCGGACAGCGCCGCGATCATGGCCTGTTGAACAGGCCACGGCATCATCATGCCGGCGTGTTTGCGCAGCTCGAGAAGCCGCTTGACGAGCCGCGGATCGCCGGCCACGAAGGCCGCGCGGTAGCCGGCGAGGTTGCTTTGCTTGCTCAGGGAGTAGACGCACAGTAGGCCCGTGTGGTCGCCGTCGCACACGGCGGGATCGAGGATGCTCGGGCACCGGTCGCCGGCCGCGCCACCGGTCGATTCCGGTGCAGAACTGGCCGTCAGATCGTCCTCGCCGCGCCAATCCAATTCGGCGTAGCACTCGTCGGAGGCCACGATGACGCCGTACTCCCGGGCCCAGCGCACGACCTTGCGCAGGTGCTCGACGCCGAGCACGCGGCCGGTCGGATTGCTAGGACTGTTGACCCAGAGCAGCCTCGGGGTGGTCGCGGCCGTCGGGGGCCCGAAGGCCGCGAGCCCGTCCACGACCCGCGGCGTCGCACGGGCCAACCGGGCGCCTACGTCGTACGTGGGGTAGGCGATGCCGGGGAAGCCGACGATGTCACCAGGGCCCAACCCGAGCAGCGTCGGCAGCCAGGCGACCAGCTCCTTGCTACCGATCGTCGGCAGCACACCATCAGGGTCGAGATCCGGCACCCCGCGACGTCGGGCGAACCAGGACGCCACCGCTTGGCGCAGGGCTGGGGTGCCCCACGTCTGAGGGTAGCCCGGTGCGTCCGCGGCCGCAGCCAGCGCCTCTTGCACGCTGCGCGGTGTGGGGTCGACAGGCGTGCCGACCGATAGGTCGATGAGGCCCCCGGGGTGCGTGGCTGCTAGCTCCTTGTAGGGAGCCAGACGGTCCCAGGGGAAGTCGGGTAGATCGAAGCCGCGGGCCGGGCGATCGCGCGAGGTGAGGTCCGTGTCGCCCGAGTTCACTCGTCGTGTTCCTGCGGCGGCAGGGCGGCGACGATCGGGTGGTCCTTGTTGATGAGGCCGAGCTTGGCCGCCCCGCCGGGGCTGCCAAGGTCATCGAAGAACTCGACGTTCGCCTTGTAGTAGTCGGCCCACTGCTCCGGGACGTCGTCCTCGTAGTAGATGGCCTCAACGGGGCAGACGGGTTCGCAGGCGCCGCAGTCGACGCACTCGTCGGGGTGGATGTAGAGCGACCGCTCACCTTCGTAGATGCAGTCGACGGGACACTCCTCGATGCACGCCTTGTCCTTGAGGTCGACGCACGGCTGGGCTATGACATAGGTCATGGTGGGAGGTCCTCCTGCAGGACGGCGTTCTGGTGGCTCCAGTATGCCCTCCTACGCGGGGCCTTGCCCAGACGGGTCACCCCGGGGCGGCTCCCCCGAGACGACGCAGTTCACCGGCTGCAGTGGGTCGTAGTGGACTTCGCTCGACTCGCGCGGCGAGCGCGTCCGGCCCCGAATCACCTCCCGACTGACGACGACGTCGAAGCCTGGCGCCGCCAGCGGCTGCTGCGTGCAATCGGGGCCGGACTCCTGGCGCACGACTGCAGCTCGACCGCCTCGACGTGGCCCCACGTCGGCCGTGACGGCGATGTCGGCGCGGCCCCACAGCACCACCCGCAGGCGCCCGCCGGACACCGTGGCGCCGACGAGCACCGGCGCCGGGCCGCGATTACGAACTGTCACATCGGCATCGGGCCACGAATAGACCGCGTCGAGGCCGAGCGGGTAGTCCGGCAGGTAGACCGAGTGCGCCCGCCGCGGTCCCAGGCCCAGACCTGCACGCCACCCCGCGGCGTAGAGGGCCGAGGCGAGCTGGGAGAGTCCCCCGCCGGGCCGCCAGACGATCCCGGACGACTCCGCCTCCGCGGCATCACCGAGGCGACCGGTGGGGTCGCCGATGAGCCGGCTCAGTGCCAGCGTGCCCCCGGCCGGGATGACCTGCCCGTCGACCGCGGCCGCACCGAAGCGCACCGTGGCTCGGGCTGAGTCCGACCCCGGCAATCCCGCCACCACGTCGGGCACCTCGGCCTGCCCGACCTGCTGGTCGACGCCCCACGCCTGCGCTTGGGCGGTTGTCACGGCGGCAGCGACCTCGCGGGTCACGATCCCGACGGTGCGGGTGCCCGCGTTGTCCGTGCGGCCATCGGTCGAGGTGGTCGGATCGGCGGTGGGGTCAGCGGTGAGGGTTCGGGCAGGGGTGGCCGCGCCTGGCGTCGTGAGCGCGACGAGTGCCGCGGCCCCCGTGTCCCGCTGGTTGAGGCGCCGTCCCGGCACGGCCTTGACGATCTGGGGCCGACCCTGGCTCAGGCGCAGAGTCGCATCGACCGGTTCGGTCTCCAGCCCATCCACGTGCGCCCGGAGCACGCCCGCGAGATCGGTGGCATCGACCCGTAGAGCGAGCGTGTCACCCTGGACGACCATCCGCAGCGCGGGCGCGAAGTCGGCCGGGGACAAGGTGGTGGGGGTGCGCCCCAGGACCGCGACGAGCGGCGTCGCGATCGCCGGCCGAGCGACCTGGGCGACGGCTCGGTCCACCTCGGGGGACGCCACGGCCGGTTGCGTGTGCTCGACCACGGCGACCACGGGGCTCGACCCCGGCCACTGGCTCCGCACTCGCTCGAGCGTCGCGGCGAGATCGACGCGTAGCCCCTCACGCGGCCGCACCACCTGCACCGTGCCCTGCCGGAACGTCACGGCGGGCTCGACGACCGGGCGGTCGACGGTCGCGATGTCCTTCTGCAGTGTCTGCGCCGCCGCGGCCGAGTCGAGGTCGACCCGCAGCGGCAGGTCGCCACCGCCGGTCAGCCGCCACCACACCCGCCGCGGATCGAGGCTGAAGCCGGTCGCCTGCCCCAACGTTGACCGGAGGTCAACGGCGAGGCCGAGCTCGCGGGGACGGACCGTGACAAGGGTCGATGCGAGGTCGATGGTCACCGGCCTCTCGAGCCTGGCATGCAGCTTCCCCTCGATGCGTTCGGCGGCTGCCGCCTGCGTCATGCCGCCGACGTGCACCCCGGCGACGGCGGCACGCGAGGGCAACTGCGCCCCGAGGAGCACCGCGAGCGCCACGTAGAGCGTCGCTACGACCAGGAGGGAGCCGACCGTGACCAGGACTGGTCGGGGCGAGGGCGAGCCGGCGCCGGGCGGGCTCGAGATGGCAAGGCCCGAGGGCGAGCCGCGCCTACGTGGCATGCGCCCCTCCTTCCGGGGCGCCCGCGATGCCGCCCCCTTTAGTCCAGGGTCCGATACCGCCCACGAAAATACAGGAGACCCGGCTCGGCGTGTTCGGCCAGATCCACCGCAACGACGTCGGCGAGCAGGATCTGATGGTCTCCGGCAGGCACGACTTCGCGGGTTCGACACTCCAGAGTGGCCAAGGCGTCATCGAGCAGCGCGACACCCGTCGCGGGTCCCCGGTGATGGGGTATCCGCTCCAGTTGACCGTGCAGTGGCCGGCCCGCAGTCGCAAGCCAGGCGGCCGCGGCACGAGCGCGGTGCGGTAGGACGCTGACACCCCAGGCGCCTGCGGCGAGGACGGCGTCGTGGAAGCGCGAGTCGTTCTCGACACACACCAGGACGAGGAGCGGATCGAGCGACACCGAGGTCAGCGAGTTCGCGGTCATCGCGTGGTCGTGCTCCCCGGTGCGGGTCGTGACTACCGACACTCCGGTGGCGAACCGGCCCATCGCCAGGCGGAACTGTCCAGCGCTGGGAGCTGGCGGCACACTGCCGCCGGGCTCGACGCCGCTGCCGGGCACAGTGGGCTCGGTGGGCTCGGAGCTCATCGACGCTCGTCCAGCGTGGGGTCGCAAGCGCCCGATGCCCGAGGTCCACCGGGCAGCCCGAGCACGCGTACGTCACCCGCGCCCGGGCGAAGGGCCCCGGTCTGCGGGTCGAGCCCGGCGAAATAGTCCGAGCTCGGCAGGCGGGCCGCGATGTCGTTGGACAGGGCGAAATACCCGTCGTAGAGCGTGACCTGAGTGGCGTGGGCGAGCAACGCCTCGTCGCGGGCCCGCAGGTCGGCCTGCTCCCCCGCGATCTCATGGGTGACCAGGGCGGGGTCGACAACCGCCGGCGGGTAGGGCTCGTCGGGTCCCAGGATCGTCAACCCCGTTTCGGGGGGCACATTCTCGGCGACCCAGGCCCGGTCGGCAGCGGCGCGATCCGCTGGGATGAGGACGACGTACAGCGCCGGCCGCTCCACCGCACGCAGCCCGGCGACGGCACTTCGGACGCGCCGGTGGACCGTCACGTGGTCCGGATGCAGATAGCCCCCCTGGGCGTCGTAGGTGACGACGACGTCAGGGCGGAGCCGCGTGACGATCTCGGCGACGGCTCGCACCGCGGCGTCCTCGTCGGCCGCTACCCAGGATCGAGGATCGGCGTTGGCTGCAGTGTCCGCCATGCCCGAGTCCCGGAAGGCAGATCCGGTGAGCGTTTCTGGGTCCTCGCCGAGCACGTGCTCGTGCACGTCGAGACGGGCCATCGCCGCACGCAGCTCGCCTCGTCGGTACGGCCCCAGCGTGTCGTCGCGATCGGCGGCCAGGTGCGCCAGTTCAGGCGGGATGATCTCGCCCTCTTCGCCGAGGGTGCAGGTGAGAACCCGCACGTCGTGTCCGCGGCGACGCAGGGTGGCCAGGGCAACCCCGGTGGCCAGGGTCTCGTCGTCGGGGTGGGCGTGCACGAACAGATACCGCAGCTTCGTGCGCTCGGGGCTCATCGGCTCGCTCATCACGTGCCAAGTTACCCGCCGCTGCGTCACCGACGCCGCCTGGGGCATGTCAGGCCCAGATCGATGCAGGTCGCCTGCGCCTCGCACGGTGGTGCAGAAATCGACATCCGGCGATCGGCAGATGGTGTGACGTTGTGCCTTCTGGTGATCGCCCGGCGCGCGAGACACTATGAGCAGGACGAAGCGCTGCCACCCGAGCGCCGCGACCGGCCAGCGTCGCGACGCCAATACCAGCAGGAGCCACGATGACCGACCTTGCCGACGCCGCACTACTAGAGAACATGCGCGAGTACATCGACAAGCTCCGGCGCGACGGGTACACGGTGCGCAGCGACGACCACGGATCCGATCCCGACCTCATCGACCCGGGTGGCTCGGCCGTCGATACGTGGCGCGAGGGCTACCCCTACGACGAGCGGATGACACGCGACGAGTACGAGGTCGAGAAGTACGCGCTGCAGGTCGAGCTGCTGAAATTCCAATACTGGACCCAGGATGCCGGGCGCAAGCACCTCGTTCTCTTCGAGGGCCGCGACGCCGCCGGCAAGGGAGGGACGATCAAGCGCTTCACCGAGCACCTGAACCCCCGCGCCGCGCGGGTCGTCGCGCTGACGAAGCCGACCGAGACCGAGGTCGGGCAGTGGTATTTCCAGCGTTACATCGCGCATCTGCCGACGGCGGGCGAGATAGTCCTCTTCGACCGGTCCTGGTACAACCGGGGCGGGGTCGAGCGGGTCATGGGCTTCTGCACCGACGAGCAGTACCTGCAGTTCATGAACCAGGCGCCGCTCATCGAGAACGCCCTCATCGACGCGGGCATCTCGTTGACGAAGCTGTGGTTCTCGGTAACTCAGAAGGAGCAGCGAACGCGTTTCGCGATCCGCCAGATCGACCCCGTGCGGCAGTGGAAGCTCTCGCCCATGGACCTGGAGTCCCTAGATCGCTGGGAGAGCTACACCCGAGCCAAGGAGGAGATGTTCCGGCGCACCGACACCGACCTTGCGCCGTGGACGACGATCAAGAGCAACGACAAGAAGCGCGCCCGAATCAACGCCATGCGCTTCTACCTCAACCAGTTCGACTACCACGGCAAGGATCCGGACATCGTCTACCCACCGGACCCGGCAGTCGTGCGCCGCGGCACC
>JAUNUZ010000083.1 GCA_030537915.1 Micrococcales bacterium | reverse complement strand
GGGTCACACCCCCCCCCCCCCCGGCCGGGGGGGGCCCCCCCGGCCCGGGGGCTTGGGGCCCCGGGGCCGTGTCGCGTCCCGGGCGGGGTGGTCGTGCTCGCAGGAGTCTCCCGACGAGCCAGCCAAGGGGCGTGCCGAGCAGCCAGCCCGCGAGCACGTCGGTGGACCAGTGCGATCCGAGGTAGATCATGCAGACCCCGACGAAGGCCACGAACCCGACGAGTACCACGGCCGTGGCGCTGCGGTGCCGATCGCGGTCCCCGTTCTGCCCAGTCCGGGACCGCGCGGCGTGAGTGATCGCTAGGTAGGCCGCGACGGCGGCCGACGTGAACGCAGCGTGCGTCGAGGGGAATGCGTACCCCGATCCGGCCAGCAGAGTGAGATCCATGGCAGGACGGGGCCGTTCGATGGCGTCCTTGAGCGGGCCGACGAGCAGCTGCGCCGCCAGCACCGACACGACGACGGCCGCCCCGGTGCGCCAAGTCCGGCGTTTGAGGCCGAGTCCGACGAGCCCCACGAGCGCCAGGGGTCCGATGACCCACGAGCTCGTCCCCAGAACGCCGATCGTCAACGGTATCGAGGTCAACCAGTCGGTCCGGTGCGCCGCGAGGAACTGCAGGATTGCCAGGTCCGCGGCATCCAGGAGAGGTGCTGACCACATCCCGTCATGGTGCGCCACCCGGCTGGGCGGTTGCTGACCGAGTCGTGGTCCCGGCCGGCCCCCGTTGCCATCAGGTCGAAATCATCGACCGCCGCACCCTGGCGCGGCGCACACGCGCAGATTCAGACCCTTTCGCGGGTGAGCGTAGGACCGCGGGCGGCTCGGCACAATACTGGTTCTGCCGTGGTCGATGCGGGTCAGGCGGCGGGCAGGGTGACCCGGAAGATCGTCCGGCCCGGGGCCGACGCGACCGTCACATCGCCGCCGTGGGCGCGCGCGACCGCCTGGACGATCGAGAGTCCAAGGCCCGTCGACCCACTCGAGCGCACGCGGGCGGAGTCGCCGCGGGTGAACCGGCCGAAGATGTGCGGCAGCAGACCCGCATGGATGCCGGGGCCGTCATCCTCGACCTCCAGCACGACTTGGGGACCGGCGTCAGGGCGCGACCCTGGCCCGAGCGCAACCCGCCGCAGGCGACCGGTGACGGTCGTGCCGGGCGGGGTGTGCACGCGAGTGTTGGCGAGCAGGTTGACGATGACCTGGGTCAGCCTGGCCTCGTCCCCGACCACCTCGACGGCCTCCTTCGGCAGGTCGAGCCGCCACGTGTGGTCCCGCCCTGCGACCTGGGCGTCGCTCACAGCGTCGAGCAGCAGGCGGGTCAGGTCGACCGGCTCGGATTCCAGGGGTCGGCCCGAGTCCAGGCGGGCAAGCAGCAGGAGGTCCTCGACGAGGGTGCTCATCCGCCCGGCCTCGGACTCGATGCGGTTCAGGGCGTGCCGGACCGTCTCGGGCACGGGTTCGCGCTCACGGTGCGACAGCTCGGCGTACCCTCGGATCGAGGCCAGCGGAGTTCGCAACTCGTGACTCGCGTCGGCGACGAAACGGCGCAGGCGTTGCTCGCTGTCATAGCGGGCGTTGAGTGCGGAGTCAACGTGGTCGATGAGGTCGTTGAGCGCCGCACCGACCTGGCCGACCTCGGTCCGGGCGTCGGTGTCGGCGAAGGGCACCCGCTCGACGAGCGTCACCTCACCGGTGGCCAGCGGCAGCGTCGAGATCCGGGTCGCGGTCGCTGCGACGCGCTCCAGCGGGCGCAGGCTCGAGCGGATCAGCCACGTCGCGCCGGCACCGAGCAGGACCAGGCCGGTGACCCCGAGTCCCACGACGAGCCCGCGCAGCTGGTCGAGGCTCTGGTCGAGTCGGGCCGTCGGCAGTCCGGTGACGATGTGGCTATCCCCCTGATCGGCTGCGACGAGGCGGTATCTGCCGAGCTGATCCCCGAGGTCGATCGTCTGCGGGCGGGAGCTGAGGGTTGCGGCGGCCAGGGCTCTCATCTGCGATGTCGTCAGGCGGGTCGCGGCTCCAGCCCGGGTGTAGACTACGTTCTGCTGGGCCACCCCGTTGGTCACCATGAGCAGGAGGAAGTCGCCGCCGAGCCCGGGCGGGGTGCCGGGCGGGCCGAATACGTCACCATCATTAGGGCGGAAGCGGCCCGACTGCGTGATGACGCGTTGATCGAGGTCGGCCTGGAGCGAGTTCTGCAGGGTCAGGAGTGTGGCGAACCCGCTGAAGAGGCTCACGAGGACGAACAGCGCGAGCATCGATGCCACGAGCTTGCGACGCAGCGTCCAGCCCGCGAACAGCCCGCGTCGCCGCAGCTGTGGTTCACCGCCGATGACGACGGGCTGGCTCGAGGTTGCGCCGTTGACGCCGCTGGTTCGGCCGTTCTCCGCGCTGCCGCCGACCCCCGTGAGAGTGCGCGTCACGGGGCCGGCTTGAGGACGTATCCGGCTCCGCGCAGGGTATGGATCATCGGCTCGTGTCCGACATCGATCTTCTTGCGCAGGTAGGAGATGTAGAGCTCGACGACATTGGCTTGGCCGCCGAAGTCGTAGTTCCACACCCGGTCGAGGATCTGGGCCTTGCTCAGCACGCGCTTGGGGTTGCGCATGAGGAAGCGCAGCAGCTCGAACTCCGTCGCCGTCAGGCTGATCGACCGGCCACCGCGGGTCACCTCGTGGGAGTCCTCGTCGAGGGTGAGGTCTCCGACTGCCAGGACGTGGTCGGCCGCGGTTGCGACGTGCGCGGTGCGGCGCATCAGCGCGCGGACCCGGGCGACGATCTCCTCGAGGCTGAAGGGCTTGGTGACGTAGTCGTCCCCGCCGGCGGTCAGGCCTGCCACCCGATCCTCGACCGCGTCCTTGGCGGTGAGGAACAGGACAGGGATGTTCGGGTCGTCGCCGCGCATCCGGCGCAGCACTTCGAGCCCGTCGAAATCGGGAAGCATCATGTCGAGCACGACCGCGTCGGGCCGGAACTCCTTCGCGGCCCGCACGGCGGCCAGCCCCGTGGCGGCCGAGCGGACATGCCAGCCTTCGTAACGAAGCGCCATGCTGAGCAGCTCGGCGAGATTGCTCTCGTCGTCCACGACGAGCACCCTCACGGGGGAGCCGTCGAGACGACTGAGAACCGGCGCACTGGCCTGCGACGAACTGGGCATGGACCCAGTGAACAACGCCCGTGAACGGTTACGGCTGTGCCGCGCCTGTGCGTCTCCTATGAGGTGGCGGCTTCGGACCATCGCCGAGACCGGGCGCGCGGCCCTCGCGCCGCCTCAGATGCTCACCAGTCAACAGGTCACTCCTTGGCGTCCGCGTCCAACCCTTCGGTGAGGCGGTCCAGCTCGGACTGCAACTCGGTGGGGAGCTGGTCGTCGAACTTGGCGAACCACTCGCGGATGAGCGGCAGCTCGGCACGCCACTCATCGGCGTCGTAGCGCAGCGCGGCCGCAAGCAGCTCGGGGCTCATGTCGAGACCGTCTGTGTCGATGGCGCCCGGGGCCGGCAGGAAGCCGATCGGGGTTTCGACGGCGTCGGCCTGTCCGTCGAGGCGTTCGACGACCCACTTCAGGACGCGGCTGTTCTCACCGAACCCGGGCCACGCGAAGCCGCCGCTGGCGTCGCGACGGAACCAGTTGACGAGGAAGACCTTCGGCATGCTGTCGCCATACTTCTTGCCCAAGTCGATCCAGTGCTGCAGGTAGTCCCCGGCGTTGTAGCCGATGAACGGCAGCATCGCCATCGGGTCACGTCGCACGACGCCGACCGCTCCCGCTGCCGCGGCCGTCGTCTCCGAGGAGACCGTCGAGCCGATGAACGTGCCGTGGTTCCAGTCGCGCGCCTGCGTGACCAGCGGGATCGTGGTCTTGCGGCGGCCGCCGAAGAGGATTGCGTCGATGGGCACGCCGTTGGGATCGTCGAACTCCGGAGCGGTGACGGGGCACTGCTTGATCGGCGTACAGAAGCGGCTGTTCGGGTGCGAGGAGAGCGTCCCGGCCGCACCGTCAGCGGGCGTCCAGGCATCGCCGTGCCAGTCGATGAGGTGCTCGGGCACGGCCGTCGTCATGCCTTCCCACCAGACGTCGCCGTCGGGGGTGCGCGCGACGTTGGTGAAGATGGAGTTTCCCTCGGCAATCGCCGTCATCGCGTTGCGGTTCGTCGCCTCGCCCGTCCCCGGCGCCACGCCGAAGAGTCCGTTCTCGGGGTTGACGGCGTACAGCTTGCCGTCGCGGAAGCGCATCCACGCAATGTCGTCGCCGATCATCTCGGCCTTCCAGCCGGGAATCGTCGGCTCGATCATCGCCAGGTTCGTCTTACCGCAGGAACTGGGGAAGGCCGCCGCGATGTAGCGGACCTTCCCGGCAGGGCTGGTCAGCTTGAGGATGAGCATGTGCTCAGCCAGCCAACCCTCGTCGTGGGCCATCGCGGAGGCGATCCGCAGGGCATAGCACTTCTTGCCGAGCAGCGCGTTGCCGCCGTAGCCCGAGCCGTAGCTCCAGATCGTGCGCTCGTGCGGGAAGTGCACGATGTACTTGGTGTCGCTGCACGGCCACGGCACATCCGTGACGCCCTGCGTCAGTGGCATCCCCACCGAGTGCAGACCCTTGACGTAGTCGGCGTCCGTTGCCTCCATCTTGTCCAGGACCGCCGTGCCGACGCGGGCCATGATGTGCATCGAACACACGACATAGGCGCTGTCGGTGATCTCGACGCCGTACATGGGGATGTCCGCGTCGAGATGGCCCATGACGAAGGGGACGATGTACATCGTGCGCCCCGTCATGCAGCCCGCGTAGAGGTCACGCATCGTGCCCTTCATCTCTTCGGGGTCCATCCAGTTGTTCGTCGGACCAGCCCCCTCCGGCGTGGGAGAGCAGATGTAGGTGCGGTCCTCGACCCGCGCGACGTCGGAGGGATCGGAGGCTGCCCAGAAGGAGTTCGGCTTCTTCTCCAGCTTGACGAAGGTGCCGGTCTCGACGAGCTGAGAGGTCAGAAGGTCCCACTCGGCATCGGAGCCGTCGCACCAGACGATGCGGTCGGGGGTGGTCAGCTCCGCGACCTGCGCCACCCACTCCGCCAGTTCGGTGTGGCTCGTCCCACCTGTGGTCGGGATGGTCTTATCGATCGTGGCAGTCATTGCGGGTAGTTCCCCTTCGCGTGCTCGTCGTTGAGTCCCACGCGAGGCAACCGACCCGTCACCTGTGCTGGTCCGCCGTTCCAAACGGCGACGTTGCGCGGGATCATCCGGGTGGTAACTCCGGTGGGCGCTTGCGATACCAACCACGGTACGGGGTTTTCGCGCAAAAGTGTGGCCGAGTCCCGAGAGCTTGTGATCGTTCTCACAATGCAGACCCAGCTTGTCCGTGGAGCGGACGCGCAACGACGCCGGGACCTAGGCCTGTGGCGCGCTGCGAGCGGCACTTCTAGGCTCGGGTGACCCACTATCGCCGGTGACACCCGGTCTCGAGCGCAGGAGCCCAACCGTGCGAGTTCATCCCCTCTCCACCCATGGCGCAGACACCGGCAAGTTCGTGACCGCGGCGCAGGCCGTCCGACTCATCAGAGACGGTGACACGGTCGCGACCGGCGGATTCGTCGGGATCGGCTTTGCGGAGAACATCGCGGTGGCCCTCGAGCAGCGGTTCCTGCGCAGCGACTCCCCGCGCGATCTCACGTTGTTGTATGCGGCGGGACAGGGGGATGGCGGCGCTCGTGGGCTCAACCACCTGGGCCACGAGGGACTGCTCAAGCGGGTGATCGGCGGTCACTGGGGCCTCGTGCCGAAGCTGCAGCGCTTAGCGCTGTCGAATCTCATCGAGGCCTGGAATCTCCCGCAGGGCGTGATCTGCCACCTGTTCCGTGACATCGCCGCCGGCAAGCCCGGCACGCTGACGCGGGTGGGTCTGGGAACGTTCGTCGATCCCCGCCACGGGGGTGGGCGGCTCAACGAGCGCACGACGACTGAACTCGTCCGGCTCCTGGAGATCGACGGGCAGGAGTACCTGCTCTACAAGGCGATGCCGGTGGATGTCGGCATCATCCGGGCCACGACGGCGGATCCAGACGGGAACCTGACGATGGAGCGGGAGGCGCTGACCCTCGAGGCAAGGGCCATCGCGATGGCGGCACGCAACTCCGGCGGGATCGTCATCGCCCAGGTCGAGCGGCTCGCCGAGCGGGGCAGCCTCAACCCCCGGCAGGTCCAGGTGCCCGGGGTGCTCGTGGACTGTGTCGTCGTCGCCGAGAGCCCCGAGTATCACCAGCAGACCTTCATCGAGCCCTATTCGCCGGCCTTCTCGGCGGAGCTGCGCGTGCCCGCCGCGTCGGTCCCTGCCATGCCGATGAGTTCGCGCAAGGTCATGGCTCGCCGCGCTGCGATGGAGCTGCCGCCCAATGGCGTCGTCAACCTCGGGATCGGCATGCCGGAGGGCGTGGCCAGCGTCGCGGCGGAGGAGCGGATCATCGACCTGCTGACGCTCACCGCGGAACCGGGTGTCATCGGCGGGATTCCCGCCGGTGGTTTGAATTTCGGTGCGGCGACGAACCCCCAGGCGATCATCGACCAACCGAGCCAGTTCGACTTCTACGATGGCGGCGGGCTCGACATCGCGGTGCTCGGTATGGCCCAGGCCGACGCGCAGGGCAACGTCAATGTCTCGAAATTCGGCACCCGCCTCGCCGGTGCGGGCGGCTTTATCAACATCAGCCAGAACGCGCGGACCGTCGTCTTTGTCGGCAGCTTCACCGCGGGTGGTTCGGCGCCGCAGGTTTCGCCGGAGGGCCGACGGATCGACGGCGAGCCGGGGGCGCCGAAGTTCCTTGCGGAGGTCGAGCACCGCACCTTCAGCGGCGCTCAGGCGCTGGCGAACGGCCAGCGGATCCTCTACGTCACCGAACGCTGCGTCTTCCGCCTCGGCGAGGCGGGGCTTGAGCTCGTCGAGGTCGCGCCGGGGATCGATGTAGAGCGCGACATCTTGGCGCTGATGGGCTTCCGGCCCGAAATCTCCGCGGAGTTGCGCCCGATGGACCCGCGGATCTTCGCCGATGAGCCGATGGATCTGCGCGCGGACCTGCTGGCGGTCCCGCTGCACTCCCGGCTGCATCTGGACCCGGACGGCGACCGGTTCTTCATTGACTTCGAGGGGCTCACGGTCAGGAGCTCCACGGATATCGACAACATTCGCGCGGCGGTTGTCGACGCCCTCGCGGGCCACGAGTCCAGGGTCGCGGCAATCGTCAACTACGACTCGTTCTCCATCATCCCCGAGTTGGTCGACCCCTACGTGGCGATGGTGCAGACGCTCATGGACGAGTACTACTCCGAGGCCACCCGCTACACCTCCAACGCGTTCATGCGGGCGCGGCTGGGGGAGGCCCTCCAGGGGCATTCGGTGACACCCAACCTGGTGGCCAACCGCGAGTTGGCCGAGGCCCTCCTGCGCGGCAGGCGCCCGACCAGTTAGCGCGATCGCTCCTTTCGGGCTTCGGCTTGGCGTCGTGGTCGCCGCGGTGCTGCTTGAGGTGGGCGACCCGGCCGTCCTCGTGCCGGTCCGTGCGCCAGCGGTTACGTTTCTCCTGGCCTGGGTCAGCCTCGGCCATAGGCGAGGTCTGGGCGAGCCGCACCTATCGTGAGCAGGCGGTTGTACTTGGCTACCCGCTCTCCGCGCGCGGGAGCTCCGCTCTTGAGCTGCCCGCATCCGGTGCCGACGGCGAGATCGGCGATGAACGAGTCCGGGGTCTCACCCGATCGGTGCGAGACCATCTGGGCGTAGCCGGCCCGGTGACAGATGGCCATGGCTTCCAGAGTCTCGGTGACGGTGCCGATCTGGTTCAGTTTGATCAACGCCGCGTTGGCGATGCCGTCGCCAATCGCCGCAGCGATGATGGCCGGGTTGGTGCAGAAGTTGTCGTCACCCACGAGCTGGATCCGCTCGCCCAACCGGGTAGTCAAGGCCTGCCAGCCATCGTGATCGCCCTCCCCGAGACCATCCTCAATGCTCCAGATCGGGTAGCGCTCGACCATCGTTGCGTAACGGTCGATCAAGTCGTCGCTGGTCAGCAACGCCCCGTTGAGGCGATAGCGTCCATCTGCCTGCCGAAACTCCGATGCGGCCGGGTCCAAGGCGATCGCGACACCCTGCGGGCCGGGTTGGTAGCCGGCGTCGGTGATCGCAGCCACGATCACCTCCAGGACTTCCTCGGGTTCGCTCAGTTGGGGGGCGAACCCGCCCTCGTCACCTAGGCCGGTGGCCTGGCCTGCAGCGGCAAGGCGGGTGCGCAGCGCGGCATACACCTCGGCACCCGCACGCACCGCCTCGGCGAGGGTCGAAGCCCCGAGCGGGCAGACCATGAACTCCTGGAAGTCCAAAGCGTTCGGCGCGTGCACCCCGCCGTTGAGGACGTTGAAGCA
>JAUNUZ010000082.1:1914-8502 GCA_030537915.1 Micrococcales bacterium | reverse complement strand
TGCCGGCGCGATTCGGGTGTGGAGCGGATCGAGTCCACGACCCGGCGATCTGATCGATGGTGCGGCCGTCGGGGGCGGGCCAGGAGCGCCATTGGTGGCCGTAGACGGGCCCCAGCTCGCCCTCGGAGTCCGCCCACTCGTCCCAGATCGAGATGCCGCGCTCCTGCAGCCAGCGCACGTTCGTGTCGCCGCGCAGGAACCACAGCAGTTCGCCGACGACCGAGCGCATGTGCAGCCTCTTGGTGGTCAAAGCGGGGAAGCCGTTGCGCAGGTCGAAGCGCATCTGATGGCCGAAGACCGACAGGGTCCCGGTCCCGGTGCGGTCGCCGCGCTCGACGCCCTCGTCGAGGATCCGGTCGATGAGGTCCAGGTACTGCTGCATGACAGACAGCGTAGGCGGGACCCCTACGCTGAGCGCCATGCCGGCCCTGCACCTTACGACCCCAACCGAGCTCGCGCAGGCGCACGCCGCGGGGGAGTACCGGGTCTCGAGTCGGGGTGCGACCCTGGACGACGTCGGTTTCATCCACCTATGCACGCGGGCACAGTTGCCCGGCGTCGTGTCGCGTTTCTACCCCGATGTGCCCGGCCTCATCGCCCTCGTCGTAGACCTGCAGGCCTGCGAATCGGCGGGATCGCCGGTTCGCTGGGAACCCGCCTCGGACGCGGCCGGAGAGCTCTTTCCGCACGTGTACGGCCCGCTTCCCTGGTCATCGATCCTCGCGGAGTTGCCCGTGCGCAGGGACGGTTCGCACATCGAGCTGGGCCGATCCGAGCAGGACTGGCCCGATCTGTGAGGTGGCCGTAGGCCCAGCCGGTGTCCCGATGGCCGCAGGCACCGCCTTTGCCCACCCAGATGCGTCAGCCAGGGGTTGAATGGCTACATGGCCCTCGAAGACTGGTTCCTGCGCGCTGCGGAGCGCGGCAATCCCGCGACGGTCCTGGATTCGCGCCACGGTGGGATCTCCTACACCGAGGGCAACGAGGTGCGCGCGCTCATCGACGGCGAGAACTACTTCACCGAGCTACGGCGGGCGGTGCAGGCACAACGTGCCGGCGACCTGCTGCTCTTCACCGACTGGCGCGGCGACCCGGACGAGATGATCGGCCCAGGCGGTCCCAGCATCGCCGAGTTGCTCTCGGGTGCGGCCGCGCGCGGCGTCATCGTCAAGGGGCTCTTCTGGCGCTCACATTGGGACAAGCTGGCCTACTCACAGGAGCAGAACCGCAAGATCGCGGACGACGTCCGGGATGCGGGCGGCGAGGTACTCCTCGACATGCGGGTGCTGCCGCTCGGCTGCCACCACCAGAAGTGCGTCGTTGCGCGGTATCCCGGGCGGCCCGAGCTCGACGTCGCCTTTGTCGGGGGGATCGATCTGTGCCACACCCGCGGCGACACCAATGAGCATCTCGGCGACCCGCAGCCCGTCAAGATGGGCCGACAATGGGGGCCTCGCCCGCCCTGGCACGATGCCCAGCTGCAGGTGCAAGGGCCGGCGGTGGGAGACGTCGAGGCGACCTTTCGGGAGCGCTGGGATGATCCGACTCCGCTGCAGCTCAACCCGATCGGGCTTGCCGACGCCTACCTGCACGGGGATGACGAGCACGCGGATCCACTGCCGGAACAGTTGCCGGACCCGGCGCCGCGCGGGACCGCGGCGGTGCAGGTGCTGCGGACCTATCCAGCGAAGCTGCCGCGCTTTCCGTTCGCGCCGGACGGCGAGCGCAGTATCGCGCGCGCCTACGACAAGACGGTGAAGGATGCCCGGTCCCTCATCTACATCGAGGATCAGTACTTCTGGAGCGGCGCGGTCGTCTCGTGTTTCGCCAAGGCGCTGGCCGCCAACGCCGACCTGCGGCTCATCGTCCTGGTGCCGCGGTATGCGAACGAGGACGGGCGGGTCTCGATGGCGTCCAACCTCGGCTCGCGCTCCGATGCGCTTGCGGACGTCTACGCAGCCGGTGGAGATCGGGTCGCCGTCTTCAGCCCGGAGAACCGCGCCGGCACGCCCGTTTACGTGCACGCCAAGGTGTGCGTCGTCGACGATGTCTGGGCGACCATCGGCTCGGACAATGTCAATCGGCGTAGCTGGACCCATGACTCCGAGCTGACCTGCGCCGTTGTCGATTCCGTGCGCGACGAACGGGAGCCACGGGTCGTCGACGCGCACGGTGACGGGGCGCGCCGGTACGCTCGAGAGCTACGCCTGCAGCTGGCGCGCGAGCACCTCGATCGCCCGGGCGACGACCCGGCCGATGTCGCCGACCTCATTGATCCGATCGGCGCCTTCGAGGTGTTTGCGCGCAGTGCGGCGACGCTGCAGGCCTGGTATGACGGCGGCCGGGTGGGCCCGCGTCCACCGGGCCGGCTGCGTCCGTATGTCAGCCCGGACTATCGCGGCCTTCTCAAGGGGGCGGCCAAGCTCGTCTACCGCATCGCCGACGACCCCGACGGGCGGCCGCTGCAGATGCGGCTGCGTGGGACCTTCTGACGCGCCGCCGCGCGCCGTCGCCGGGTCGGTTCCCGTCGCAGCGGTGATCCACCTCACATCGAGTAATTCGTTGGGGCAGGGTGTAACGCGACACGGGGCTGGGGCGATGACCCTATTGAACGCGGCGCTACTCGAACCCCCGAGCGAGTAGCGCCGCGTTCGTCGTGTCCGCAGGTTGGGGTGCCCGTCGCCGCGCGGTCACCGAGTCCGCGGGCGACGCGCGATGGTGGGAACGGCGCCTTGCGGGGCTGGCCGCGCTGCGGTCAGTCCGAGCTGTCTGGACGCCGGGGGGATAGCTTGGTCTCCATGACTTCGCCCCTCGGTCGCGTGCTCACCGCAATGGTCACGCCGATGACGCCCGACGGTTCGCTAGACCTCGAGGCGACCGCCCGTCTGGCCACCCGCCTCGTCGACGAGGGTAATGACGGCCTCGTCGTCAACGGTACGACCGGGGAAGCGGCCACCACGAGCGACCAGGAGAAGGACGCGATCGTCCGCACCGTCGTCGAGGCCGTGGGGGACCGGGCGAGCGTCATGGCCGGCGTCGGCACGAACGACACGCGGCACACGATCGAGGTGGCCGCCCAGGCCCAGGCCGCCGGCGCGGACGCCTTGCTCGTCGTGACGCCGTACTACAACAAGCCGCCCCAGGAAGGACTGCTTGCCCACTTCCGGGCCGTCGCCGACGCCACGGAGTTGCCGAACGTCCTGTACGACATCCCGTCCCGCTCGGGTGTCCAGATCGAGACCGAGACGCTCCTGCGGCTTGGCGAGCACCCCCGGATCGTCGCGGTGAAGGACGCCAAGGCCGACTTCTGGGGCGCGACGAAGGTGATGGCCGCGACCGATCTGCTGTGGTACTCGGGCAACGATGCGGACAATATTCTCTACCTGTCCATCGGTGCGACCGGGTTCATCGGGGTGACCTCACATGTGGCCTCCCGGCAATACCGGCGGATGCTGAAGGCCTGGGAGTCGGGGCGGATCGCCGATGCGCAGCGCGTCCACCGTGACCTGGTCCCGGCCGTCGACGCGATCATGAACATCACTCAAGGAGCCATCATGACCAAAGCTGCCCTCGTGGAACTGGGCGTACTCGACCACGCGACGGTCCGACTCCCACTCACCGAGGCGACTGGCGAGCAGCGCGCGGCGCTCGCTCTTGGTCTGCGCGAGGCGGGCCTGTCGGGGACGGTAGCCCGATGAGCCATCCGCATCCGGAGCTCACCACGCCGCCGCCGCTCGCGCCGGGCGCCGTTCGCATCGTCCCTCTCGGAGGGCTCGGTGAGGTCGGCCGCAATAGGACGGTGATCGAGCATGCCGGCAGGTTGCTCATCATCGATTGCGGTGTGCTCTTCCCCGAGGATCACCACCCCGGTGTCGACCTGATCCTGCCCGACTTCAGCTACATCGCGAATTCCCTACATGACGTCGAGGCGATCATCTTGACGCACGGCCACGAGGATCACATCGGGGCCGTTCCCTACCTGTTGCGGCTCAAGCCGGACATCACCCTCGTCGGTTCCACGCTCACTCTGGCGCTTGTCGAGGCCAAGCTCAAGGAACACCGGATAAAGCCCCGCACACTCGTTGTCCGTGAGGGCCAGCGGGAGCGGTTCGGTGTTTTCGACTGCGAATTCATTGCGGTCAATCACTCGATCCCCGACGCGCTCGCGGTCGCAGTGCGGACCGAGGGCGGCGTGCTGCTGCACACAGGCGACTTCAAGATGGATCAGTTGCCCCTGGACAAGCGGCTGACCGACTTGCGCGCGTTCGCGCGGTTGGGTGAGGAGGGCGTCGACCTCTTCCTCACCGATTCAACCAACGCAGAGGTCCCCGGCTTCACGACCCCGGAGAAGGATATCTACCCGGCGATCGAGCGGGTCTTCGCCAAGGCGCAGCGCCGGATCATCGTCGCCTGTTTCTCTTCGCATGTGCACCGCGTCCAGCAGGTCTTGGATGCTGCCGCCCAATACGGGCGCAAGGTGGCGGTCGTCGGGCGCTCGATGGTGCGCAACATGGGGATCGCCGAGGATCTGGGCTATCTCAGGGTGCCGCCGGGTGTCATGGTCGACATTAAGAAGCTCGGTGATTATCCCGAGGTCAAGCAGGTGCTCATCTGCACTGGCTCGCAGGGGGAGCCGATGGCCGCCCTGAGCCGAATGGCCAATCGTGATCACAAGATCGAGGTCGGCGAGGGTGACACGGTCGTTCTCGCCAGCTCCCTCATCCCGGGCAACGAGAATGCGGTCTATCGCGTCATCAACGGCCTCATGCGTCTGGGAGCTGACGTCGTGCACAAGGGCAATGCGAAGGTGCACGTTTCAGGTCACGCGAGCGCCGGCGAATTGCTGTATTGCTACAACATCGTGCGCCCGACGAATGTCATGCCGGTGCACGGCGAATGGCGCCACCTGGTCGCCAATGGCGCGCTCGCCGAGCAGACCGGCGTGCCGCGCGATCGCGTCGTCCTCGCCGAGGACGGCGTGGTCGTCGACTTAGTAGACGGCATCGCCCGTATCGCAGGTGCGGTCGAATGCGGTTACGTCTACGTAGACGGGTCCTCGGTGGGTGCGACGGACGAGGCCTTGCTCAAGGATCGCCGCATCCTGCGGGACGAGGGCTTCGTCACGCTCGTCATCGTCGTGGACTCCTCGACAGGCAAGATCCTCAGCGGCCCGGAATTGTTGACGCGCGGGTTCGCCGATGACGCGACGCAATTGGAGGCCGTCATCCCGCGTGTACGAGAGGCCATCGAGGCTGCCACCGCCAAGGGCGTCGCGGACACGTACCAGTTGCAGCAGATCGTCCGGCGCACCGTCGGCAGCTTCGTCGGCAGCAAGTTGCGTCGTCGCCCGATGATCATCCCGGTCGTGATCGAGGCATAAGCCCCACTCGGCAGTCCGCCCAGGGCTCGCCGGGGGCCAGCGCGTCGCGCCGATCGAGCGATTCCGCGGCGCGCCGCACGAGGTGCCTGGACGTCCGTTCGGGCTCGCCTAGTCTGCGAGTGTGGCGACACGTGGCTCTGATTCCTCGCGCGCGAGCGGACGCTCGTCTGCTGCCCGCGCGACGCGCTCGACGCGCTCGTCGGGGGCCTCCGGCGCGCCCGGTTCGTCGCGGCCACGTGCCGGCCGGCCGAGCACGCGAGGCTCATCGGCAGCAGGTCGTCCCAAGGGTGGCGGCGGGCCATCGTTGGGTTTACGGGCAGTTCGGGGCACCTGGATGGGGGTGGCGAGTGTGGCAGGAGGCGCGGTTCGGCGGGTAGGTCGCAGTGCCGAGCAACTCGAACCCGAACACCGCCGGGACGGCCTCGGCTTGCTACTCATCGCCCTTGGGCTGGTGGTTGCCGCACGCGAGTGGTGGGGGCTGCCCGGGACGCTCGGTTCGCTCATCCACACGGTGGTAGCCGGCACATTCGGTCGCGCTGCCCTCGTTCTCCCGCTGGTCCTGCTCGCGTTCGCTGTGCGTCTCATGCGCAGACCGGATGACGATCGCGGAACGAATCGCCTCACCGTCGGCACCATCGCCCTCGGTCTGTCGGCCTGCGGCATCTTGCACATCGCCGGCGGGGTGCCGCACATGGACGCGGGGCTGTCCGCCCTGCGTGCGGCCGGTGGAATGATCGGCTACCTCGCGGCAGCCCCGCTCGTGGCGGGCCTGCGCGTCTGGGGCGCGGTGCCGCTGCTGCTGCTCCTCGGCTTCTTCGGCCTCCTCGTTGTCACCGCGACGCCGGTGAATCGGATCCCGCAGCGGCTGGCGCAGGCAGGCGAACACCTCTTCGGGCCGGCCCAGCCCCGCGCCGACCGGCCTGCGCCCGAGCTCGATGCCGCGTCGCGCGCTGCCCGCCCGAACCGCCGATCGGGGCGGGTGGGGCCCAACGGCGAGCCGCTCGACGGCGACGAGCCCTTCGAGCAGGCGGCTCAGGTCTACCAGGCCCGCGGCGGCCGTGCTGGTCGGCTGCTGCGCTCGGCCCGTCGTCGGCCCGACGAGGACGCGCAGGGTCTCGATCCGTCAGCCTGCGATGGCAAGTCCGCCGCGGACCACGCATCGCGGTCCGCGCAGCGCGGCGCCCGCGGGCCCGTGCCTGATGGCAACG
>JAUNUZ010000082.1:0-1904 GCA_030537915.1 Micrococcales bacterium | reverse complement strand
AAACCCTCGATCGAGGCAGCCTCGGTCAGTCCCAGGCCGGAGCTCCAGGCCCCACCCACCGAGCCGATGCCACAGCGCGTCGAGCAGTTGGCGCTGGCCGGCGATGTCACCTACACGCTGCCGGACCAGGCCGTCCTCAAGCCTGGCACACCGCACAAGACGCGCTCGGTGGTCAACGACCGAGTCGTGGAGTCCCTCACCGGGGTGCTCGACCAGTTCTCGATCGACGCCCAGGTCACGGGCTTCTCGCGCGGTCCGACGGTGACGCGCTACGAGGTCGAACTCGGCCCTGGGATCAAGGTCGAGCGCGTCACGGCGTTGAGCAGGAACATCGCGTATGCCGTGGCGAGCGCCGATGTGCGTATCCTCTCGCCGATCCCTGGTAAGTCGGCCATCGGCATCGAGATCCCCAACGCCGACCGCGAGAAGGTCAGCCTCGGCGATGTCCTGCGCAGCCAGGTCGCGCACAAGAACACGCACCCGATGGTTATGGGCGTCGGCAAGGACGTCGAGGGTGGCTACGTCATCGCCAACCTCGCCAAGATGCCGCACCTGCTCGTCGCGGGAGCCACGGGCTCGGGCAAGTCGAGCTTCGTCAACTCGATGATCACCTCGATTCTCATGCGCTCGACCCCGGATGAGGTGCGAATGATCCTCGTCGACCCCAAGCGGGTCGAGCTGACGGCCTATGACGGCATCCCGCACCTGATCACGCCCATCATCACCAACCCCAAGAAGGCCGCTGAGGCGCTGCAGTGGGTCGTCAAGGAGATGGACGCGCGCTATGACGACTTGGCTGCCTTCGGGTTCAAGCACATCGACGACTTCAACCGCGCCGTCAAGGGCGGCCGCGTCACGCCTGCGCCTGGGTCGGAGCGCGTACTGCAGCCCTACCCCTACCTCCTCGTCGTCGTCGACGAGCTCGCCGACCTCATGATGGTGGCCCCTCGCGACGTCGAAGAATCGATCGTCCGGATCACCCAGTTGGCGCGCGCGGCGGGCATCCACCTCGTGTTGGCGACCCAGCGGCCAAGCGTCGACGTCGTCACCGGCCTCATCAAGGCCAACGTGCCGAGCCGGATGGCGTTTGCCACGAGTTCGCTGGCCGATTCCCGCGTCGTCCTGGACCAGCCGGGCGCGGAGAAGCTCATCGGCCAGGGCGACGCGCTCTTCCTGCCGATGGGCGTCAGCAAGCCGATGCGCGTGCAGGGGGCTTGGGTGACCGAGAGTGAGATCCACGACGTCGTCGCCCACGTCACCGAGCAGCTCAAGCCCTCCTATCGCGACGACGTCACGGTCAAGGTGGAGAGGAAGCAGGTCGAGGACGACATCGGCGACGACCTGGACCTGCTACTTCAGGCGACGGAGCTGGTCGTCACGACCCAGTTCGGCTCGACATCGATGCTGCAGCGCAAATTGCGCGTCGGCTTCGCCAAGGCCGGGCGACTCATGGACCTGCTCGAATCTCGTGGCGTCGTCGGCCCGTCCGAGGGCAGCAAGGCACGCGATGTGCTCATCAAGCCGGACGACTTGGGGTCGATGATGGCGATGATGCAGGGCGATGACGTGCCGGAGGATCTGGGGTCGGGATCAGCCCACGTCGGCTCCGGCGCCCACGGGCGCCCCGCGGGGGAGGACGGAAACTCCGCAGGCGCCTCGGCCGGGCCCGGGTTTTCCGGCTACGACCCCCGCGATATAGGTGGCGCCGGTTCGGGTATGCCGCCGAGCGAGCCGCACTCCTCGTCAGCCTCCGGTACTCGCCAGGGCCGGCAAGTCGATGACGAGGACGACCAGGACGCGTGGCAGCTCACCGGTCGTGAGCGCCGCCATTGATCTCATGGTCACCGCCGCGTCACCGCGCCTGTGCAGGGTCGCTCGCTCGCTCGGCGTTGCGCTCGTCGCAA
>JAUNUZ010000081.1 GCA_030537915.1 Micrococcales bacterium | reverse complement strand
CGGAGCAAAACAAGGGTGTAAGTCATGCCCTCACCCTAGTTGTCACAGCTCGCGCAGCGCCGCAGAGCCCGCCGCCCGATCAGCGTCCGCCAGTCTGCGCCTCCGAGGCCGCCGGTCGCTCGGAGACCGGTGGCGGGTCCGAACCCTCCAGCAAATGCCGGAAGGCTTCCAGGTTGCGCAGGGACTCCCCGCGAGAGATCCGCCAGTGCCATTCCCGCTTCATGGAGGTCAGGAAGCCGAGCACCAGCAACTCGTTGAAGGGCCTGTCGGCAGCCTCGATGACCGCGCCGAACAGCACGTCGAGAGTCGCCTCGGTGACGTCGGGAGGGGACAGCGCTCCGACAACGTACACGTCCCCGGAGGCCTCGATCGCGTAGGCGAGCCCCACGCCGCTCATCCGCAGGTTGCGGCGCAGGAGGTATCGGTAGAATTCCTCGTGGTTCTCATCGGGGTTGCGCACGACGAAGGCCGAGACCGACACCTCGCGAGCCCCGACGAGCAGCGACACGATCGTCTTGAGCTTCTTCTCCCCCGGCAGCACGACGACGATTTCGCCGGGGCGCTCCCCGGGCTCGGCCTCGAGCTCCATTGCCTGCGCCGCGTCGAGGATGACCCGAGCGGTCTGTTCGCGATCCATCAGCGTCCACCTCCTGTGGCACGCCGGTGCGCCACCGCTTCACCGTAGACCGACAGGAGCGCCGCTGTCGTGGCCTCCCACCCGAAGGTCCTCGCGTGGGCGACCGCCTCGCGACCGAGGGCGGCCCGCCGGCTCGGGTGTAACAGGAGTGCCGCGAGGGCGTCGGCCCAGTCGTCCACGTCGTGGGTCGGCACCAGGATGCCGGCCCCGACCGCCTTCGGCAGCCCGCCTACCGCAGCCGCAACGACGGGAATACCGCAGGCCTGGGCCTCCAGCGCGACAAGCCCGAAAGACTCGCT
Source organism: Micrococcales bacterium (assembly GCA_030537915.1). GTDB lineage: Bacteria > Actinomycetota > Actinomycetes > Actinomycetales > Dermatophilaceae > Kineosphaera. The sequence continues at coordinate 7,696 of JAUNUZ010000081.1, read as the reverse complement.
GTAGGAGGGCACCGCGACCAGGTCCGCCGCCCGCATGTAGTCGGCCAGCTCGGCCCGCGGGCCGGGCGGCGCGAATGTGACGCGATCCGCGATGCCCAGGTCCCGCGCAAGGTTGTGCAACTCCCGGGGCTGCTCGAGCCCCGAACCGCTCGGGCCGCCGAGCACTATGACTCGCAGGCGGCGCGCGATGTCGCGCTCGGGGTCGCGCTCGCCCAGCCGCGCCGCCGCCTTGAGCAGCAGGTCAGGGGCCTTGAGCCGCTGGATCCGCCCCACGAAGAGGACGACGAGATCGTCGTGCGTCAGGCCGACCGCGGCCCGGGCGGCAGCTCGGTCTCCTGGCCGGAAGACATCGAGGTCGACACCGGGCGGCACGACCGCGACACGCCGCGGGTCGGCACCGTACAGTTCGACGAGTTCGCGGGCCTCGACGTCGGTGTTGGCGATGAGCCGATCGGCGGCGGCGACGACCTGTGCCTCGCCGATCTCGCGCCCCGGGGGCTCCGGCCGGTCGCCGTCGGCGAGCGACCGATTCTTCACCCGCGCCATCGTGTGCATCGTGTGGACGAGCGGCACGTCCCAACGCTCCGCCGCGAGCCAGCCCACCTGTCCCGAGAGCCAGTAGTGGGAGTGCACGACGTCGTAGTGCCCCTCCGGATGCGCCGCGACCGCGCGCATCACTCCGGCGGTGAAGGCGCACAGCTGGCCCGGCAGATCCTCCTTGCCTAGACCTTCGTAAGGACCGGCGACGACATGACGGACGAGCACGCCGGGCGCGGCCTCGACCGTGGCCGGCATCGCCGCGGTGGTAGCGCGCGTGAAGATCTCGACCTCGACCCCCGCCGCGGCGAGTCGGCGCGCGACCTCGATGACGTAGACATTGAGGCCGCCCGCGTCTCCACTGCCGGGTGGGTCCAGGGGTGAGGTGTGCACGGTGAGCATCGCCACCCGCGAGATGGCCGGCTCGGTCACCGGCGGAGCCCGTGGCCGCCGAGGGTGGCTATCGCTATCGACATCGTGCGACCTCCTAGCGACGTGAGGCGGGATCCCGGAAGGCCGCCGACGATGCCATCCTCGCGGATGAGACGATGATGGTTCGCACAGGCCCGAGGCTCACCCCTAGGCTCGGGTCCGTGCGCCAGCAACCGGTCCGCGAGGTGACCCGCGGGACGACTAATCCCAATCGCCTACGGCGCGTAGACCGCTGGCTTGCCGGGCCGCAGGCGTGGCGGTTGCGCGCGGGTGGGCCACCGATCATCGTGGACCTCGGCTACGGCCGGACCGGGGTGACGCCCCGCGAGCTGTACGACCGGCTGCGGTCCGTCCGCGCAGACGTCTCGGTCGTGGGCCTGGAGATCGAACCGGCCCGGGTCGCCGCGGCGCAGCCCCTCGTCCGCCCAGGCCTGCACTTCGCGCTCGGCGGCTTCGAGGTGCCCCTCGGCGGGGGCGCAACCGCGCGAGTCGTGCGCGCGTTCAACGTGCTTCGGCAGTACGACGAGGCGCAGGTAGCCCACGCGTGGGCCCTCATGACCGCGCGCCTGGACCCCGACGGCGTGCTCGCCGAGGGGACCTGCGACGAGCTGGGGCGGCTCGCCAGCTGGGTCGAGCTCGATCGAGACGGGCCGAGGACCCTGACGATCTCGGTCTCGTTGGCCATTCTGGAACGACCCTCGGACGTTGCGCCGCGCCTGCCCAAGGCGCTCATCCACCGCAATGTTCCGGGCGAGCCTGTGCACGCCTACCTGCGGGCGCTCGACGAGGCGTGGGCGCGGGCCGCGGTGCTGGCCCCCTACGGCCGTCGGCAGCGGTTCGTCGCGTCGGTCGAGGCGGTTGCTGCCGCCGGTTGGCCGATTGTCGGGGGCCGCAGGCGATGGCGACTGGGTGAGGTGAGCGTGGCGTGGCCGGCGATCGCGCCACGCACATGATCGCCCACCCTTCTCCTGGCCACGAGCGGGGCGGGCCGTCCGAGCACTACCAGGAGCCGTAGGGGCCGCAGCCGCCGGCCTTGCCACCGCGGCGGTTCGTTCGCGGCGAGATCGCGCGCAATGCCGGGCGCACATCGGCCAGGTAGACGCCGGCGGCCACGACGCCGAGGATCCCGAACCCGAGCACCGCACTCACCGTGACGAATCCGACCGCGGTGGCGACGCCGAGGATGACCAGCCACCACGTTTTCGTCAGCTTGCCGGCGGCCGCGTAGGCCTGCTCCGGATAGCGCAGCGCGTCCACGAGGCAGAAGAGTTCCATGGCGAGCGCCGCCACCCCGAGGGCGAGCAAGATCAGACCCTGAGCCTGCCACAATGTGTCGACCATGGCGTCAGGGTACGGGCAGATCCTGGGAGGTTCCCGGTCCACACGGCGCCCCGACGCTTGGCTTCGGCCCGGCCGATATCGGTCGATCGGCGGCGATCGTGGTGTCGATGATCACCGTGAACGGGCCGTCGTTGACCGATTCGACCGCCATGTCCGCGCCGAACCTGCCCGTGGCAACCGTGAGCCCGCGGGCGACGAGGTCGTCATGCACGAGGTCGAGAAGAGCCGCGGCGTGTTCCCCGCGGGCGGCGGCGCTCCACGACGGTCGCCTCCCCTTGCGGGTATCACCGTAAAGCGTGAACTGGCTGACGAGCAGGACGCCACCCCGGGCGTCGGTGACGCTGAGTTCGTCACGCATGACCCGCAGCTCGGCGATCTTGCGGGCGACGACACGCGCTTCGACCGCCGTGTCGTCGCGGTGGGCAGCGACGAGCGCGAGCACGCCTGGACCGATGGCCCCGACACACTCGTCCTCGACGCTCACCTGCGCGCGAGTGACACGCGCGAGGACCGCGCGCATCGGGCCTACGCCTGCTCGGTCGACTCGATCGCGCCGGTGGGGGCGCTTGCACCGGCCGGAGCGGGCGCACTGGACGCCGCCTCCGGGCTCGACTTGGCCGTCGCCTTCTTGGTGGCGGGCTTCTTCGGCGCTGCGCTCTTGACCGACGGTCTCTTGGTCGGCATCGTCGCTCCCGCCTCGACACCGGAGCCTGCCGGCACGCCGGTGCGGGCGCGCGACGGCTCGTCCGGCGTCGCAGTACGTGCCGACGTCGCGCGCGCGGTGCTTGTCGAGGTCCGGGCGGAGGCGGCGTTGACACGCGAACGGCGCGGCTTGGGCCGCTGCGTCGTTGTCGGGTCGGCGCTGGGCGACACGGGGGTGACGGGTGCCGTCGAGCGCTCGGTGTGCGGCGGTCGCACGGTGCGGGGTGCCCGCGGGGGTCGAGCTACCGACCCGGGGCGGGTAGGGTGCGCGACGGCCTCGACAATGTCCTCGGCGCCACCGCGGGCGCTGTGCATCGTCTCGGACGCGGCGGACCGGGTGCGCTGAGCTGCCCCGGCGGCTGCCGCGCGGCCTCGGGCGACGCCCTGCCCGGCCTGGCGCAGGAGGTCACCGGTCTGCTGAACCGGCGCCTTCGAACCCGCGAGCCGCTGACCCCGCTCGGCGAGTCCGGCGTAATGCTCCTGGGTGCGCACGACAGTGTCGATGGCCTGGTTGATCGCGAGTGCGGGCACCTGGCGCGCACCGACGAGGACGCGGCCGGCCTGCGCGACCCGGCTCTGCGGACGCTCGTCCGGGGTGTGCCCGACGGCGTTCGCGCCGAGATCGGCCAGCTTCTCGACGGCGAGCTCGGTCGCACCGAGCACGGCGTAGAGAGGCTTCAGAACGCGGGGGGAATTCGTGCGCTGTCGCGTCATGTCAATGTCCTTCTTCCTGCGTGGGATGGGTCTGGCGGGCGCTGGCCGACACCGGCCCGACTGGCCGACGGGGCTCGCCGGTCCCCCTCGTCCACCCGGTCGGTCGGCGTGACGAAGGAGTCGTACAGGTCGAGGAGGAGCCGCCGCTGGCGGGCCGTGAGCCGGGGATCGTCGCCGATCGCCGCGCGCGCATCGTTCGTCGATCCGGCACCGGAGCGCTGTTGCGTCTCGGACACCTCCAGGAGCCCGGCCTGGACGTAGAGGGACTCGGCCGAGACCTGCAGACCCTTGGCCAGGGCCTGCAGGATCTCCGCGCTGGGTCGGCGCAGACCGCGCTCGATCTGGCTGAGGTAGGGGTTCGAGATGCCGGCGGCCTTGCTCAGCTGGCGGACCGACAACTGCGCGTGTTGACGTTGCTCGCGTAGATACTCCCCGAGATCTCGCACCCCGGTCACACCAAGTCGACTCACGTCTCCAGTGTGCTTGCTCCGGCTAGCACATCGCAACTCCGGCTAGCACCCCCGCGCCCCTCCCCTTGGCCGAGCGCCGATCCTGGGGCGCAGGTGACGGGCGCGCACAGGCATCGACGTTCGGCGAGAAGTCGGGTGCGGGTCGCGAGAGTGCCGCGGGCGGTCGATCAGGCAGTGACGATCGTCGTCTGCGCGGCGGCGATGCCTGCGGCGTCGAGCACCGCGTCGACGGGCACATTGCGTTTGATGACGCCGAGCGCAATGGGCCCTTGCTCGTAGTGCCGCGCCACGCTCGTCAGACGACCGATCGGCCTACCGTCCAGGGTCAGTGGGGTCTGCGCGTCGGGGAGCACGTGCCCGGAGCCGTCGAGGTGGCAGAACACGAGGCGACGCGGCGGGCGCCCGAGGTTGTGCACGCGCGCGATCGTCTCCTGCCCCCGGTAGCAGCCCTTGTGCAAGTGCACGGCCGTGCGCAACCAGTCGAGCTCGGGGGGGATCGTGCGGTGATCGGTCTCGGCGCCGAGCCGCGGGCGCCAGGCCGCCACCCGAAGCGCTTCGGCCGCCCACAGGCCGGCCAGCGGCCGGTCCCCCACCGCCGCATCGAGCTCGGCGCGGGGCACCATGAGCTCTCGCCAGGTGCGCTCGGCTCCCGGATGCGGATCGGCATCGGAGTAGATCGCCGTGTCGCCGACCGGACCCGGCCACGGATCGACCCAGGTCACGGGTTCGCCAGCCAGGCCCGCCGCCCTGCGGGCCTCCCCGAGCACCCCGTAGTCGGGGCTCACGTCCTCGACGCAGACGTCGAGGAGGAAGCGCATCCGGTCGAGCCATTGAGTCAGCGACTCGCTCGTGCCCGGCTCGACGCTCAACCACGTCGCCTCGCCGTCGTCCACGACGTGCAGCGCGTGCTCGATGTGCCCCTTGGGGCTGAGCACGAGCGATTCCGCGGACTCACGCGGCGACAGGTCGAGGAGGTGCTGGCTGGTGATGGAGTGCAGCCACCGGAGGCGGTCGCCACCCTTGATTCGCACGACCCCGCGGTTGCAGAGGTCGACGACGGCCAGCCCCTCGGTGAGCAGACGCTGCTCGCGGATCGGGTCTCCGTAGTGGGCCGCGACCCCGGCATCGAGACCGTCACCACCGACGGCACCGGGACGAGTCAGCAGGGGCGAGGCACCGGGCGAAGTCATACCGCCACCTTAGGCACCCGCCTGAGCCGGGGCGACGGTCAGCCGACCCGCTTGAGCTGAGCCGACAGGTGGCTCGTCAACGGCTGACCGACCGCGGCCATGTCCATGACCCACATGAGCTGGGAGTCGACAAGCCCGTACATCCGCGCGCCGGCGTTGTACTCCTTGGCCGCCGGCGACCGCAGGACCCCGTCGGTGGCGAGCTGGATGGCCGGACGGTCCAGATCCTTGCGGCCGACGTACATCTCGAGGATGCCGAACGGGTGGACGAGCATGAGCTCGATCTCCTCGTTCTCCAGCACCCGCCAGAAGCCGACCTCGCGCGCGAGCGGGCGGACCTTCTCGCCGGCGTCGTCGAGCAGCCACGTGTGGCTCGACATCTCCAAGAACGGCCGACCGTCGTGGGTGATCTCGAGCTCCTGCCCGAAGTTGGCCGACTCGATCGTGGGGTAGCCGAGCACACCGGCACCCTCCCACCGACCGACGAGCCACGCCAACGGCGCGAGCACCGGGTTCATGGTGATGTCCAGTTCAAAGGGCATGCGCCCAGCGTAGGGGACGGTATGGCGCAGCAGGCGAAGCACAGCCGCCCGAGCCCGCGGCTCAGGACAGCCCGTGCGGCCAACCCGGCGTCAGCCAGGTCAGGGCGTAGGCCAGAACGCCGGTGGCGAGCACGGACGCCACGCCGCTGGCGAGCTGGGCGCGCCGCCCGAAGAGTGTCGGCAGCACCGATTGCGCCTGCCGCAGTGCATAGCTCGACCCCCCGGCCAGGGCGCCTGCAGCCGCGACGAACCAGACCGGCAACGCGATCCCGAAGGCCGCGCCGAGCACGCCCGCCCCCACCGCGCCGAGGATGAGTGCGACAACGCCGGAGATCGGGCCCCCCGACCCGTAGCGCAAACCGAGGTCGGCGAGGCTGGCCAGGGCGACGGCGCCGAAGACGACGACACCGCCGGCGACGCCCTCGGGGGACTCGGCGAGAAGCAGGACGCTGGCGCCCGAGGTGAGCAGCGCGATCCCCGTGATCGAGGCGGACACAGATTCGACGAGGCGCGGGCGTCCGTCGCGCCGCGCGAGCTGATGGATGAACTCCACGATCATGGCGAGCGCGACCGCCCCGGGAAGCAGAGACTCGCGCAGCTCCTGGGACAGGACGCTGCTGCCGAGCAGGATGACGCCGGCACCCGCGAGCACCGCGGTCGTCCCGCGCGGGCTGGGCAGACCCAATAGCAGCACCCAGCCGACGGCGATGAGGAGCATCGCGACGGCCATCGCGGCGACGAAAGACCAGCGACCCGACAGGAGCGCCAGGGCCAGCACCGTCGCCCCCAAACCAGCCGACGCGGTCACCCACGCGCGCCAGGGGCGACGGGCCAGCGAGCGCCGCGGTGCCCGGCCGGCAGCGGAGGCCGAGGAGGTCACGCGGTGCCTCCTGTCATCACCCACCGGCGAACGGCGGGAGCACCTCCAGCTCCGCCCCCACCGGCACCTCCTGCCCGGGTCGCAGGACACGACCGTCGTGCAGGATCGTCGCCACCGCAAGGACCCTCTCCAGGTCCGGATGCCTGCGGCGCGCGGCATCAAGGATTTGCGCCACCGAACCTACCGGCAGGCTCTCCTGCGCTGTCCCGGCGGCGGCCGCGGCCGCGGCCCAGTAGCGCACTGTCACGGTCCCCGGCAGCTGGCTGTTCGACACGGGCTCAGCCTGTCAGGTCGCGGCGCCGACTGCCAGCAGTGGTGCTGCCGCCGCCCGGGCGGCTCACGACGCACGACGCGCCTACATCGGGGGTTTTATTCTGATCGGGTGGCAAACCTGGTGCTGATGACCGACGCGCTCGCGTTGAGTGCCGACGTCTTGCCCGCGCTGGCCCTGCTGCGCCATCACGTGCGCCTCATCCCGGCGGATGCGGGAGCCCTCGGGCAGGATTCGGCAGGCGGTGACGACGCGATCCTCGTCGACGGGCGCCGAGAGCTCGCCCAGGCCCGCACCCTGTGCCGGCTGCTCGACCTCGCCGGCCCCAGCTGCCCGGTGCTCGTCGTCGTCACCGAGGGCGGGTTGGCCGCAGTGAGCGCCGAGTGGGCGATCAGTGACGTCGTCCTGGACACCGCGGGGCCGGCGGAGGTCGAGGCACGCCTACGCCTGGCACGGGCGCGTTACGCGGACGCCGGCACCACCGAGACTCCCGCGGTCCCGATCACCACAGGAGAGCTCGTCATCGACGAAGAGGCCTACACGACCCGGCTACGCGGCACGGTGCTGGACCTGACGTATAAAGAGTTCGAGCTCCTCAAGTACCTCGCGCATCACCC
>JAUNUZ010000080.1 GCA_030537915.1 Micrococcales bacterium | reverse complement strand
GTTCGACGCCCACCAGCGCCGGGGCGGCCGCGCCGGGCCCGGCGCGCTCTCGCGGCTGCAGACAACGGCCGCCCGCCTGGGCGCCGACGTCCACAGCGTGCACACCCCCTGGCGGCTCGACTCGCGCCACCCCGACCTCTTGGAGCGGTACTTGCTCGACCGGGCGGCCGTCGCGGTCGAGCAGGATCCGGATCTGGGACAGCTCGCAGAAGGCTGGCTCCGCCGCCGCCTCTCGCAGGCTGAGAACGGTGCGCTGAGTGTGCAGGTGGGTCATGCGGATGTCCTCGTCCTGCCAGGCCGGCCCGGAGCCGATCTGCGGTGACGCTGACACGAGCCACCCGGCAACGCCGGCCGGTCCCCCGATCACGCCACCTGCTCGCCGCCGGCGCGCAGGCGCTCATCACAGCTGGCCTGCTCACCGCCCTCATCACCCACTTCGGCGGGGGTCCCTTCTTTGATGCGATCGCGTCCGTGCGCCCTTCCGCGCTGCTCGGTGCCCTCGCGCTCGGCGCGGCCGGGGCCCTCCTCCAGGGCCTGCGGTGGCAGATGGTCGCTGCCGGGCTCGGCGACCAGATGCCGCGCCGGAACGCCGTGGCCCGCTGTTACGAGGCGGCGTTCCTCAACGCTGTGCTGCCGGGCGGCCTCGTCGGAGACGCGATGCGGGCGGTGCGCCGACGGGTCTCCCACGATGCGACCTGGGGCACGAGCCTGTGGTCCGTCGTCGGCGAGCGCCTCTGCGGCACTGTCATCGCCCTCACGGCCGCCGCCGCCGGTCTCACCCTCGTCGATACCCGCCTCGCCGCCCTCGTCGGGTTGGCTGCGCTCGTCGTCACTATCATCGCCTCGCGCGCGCTACGGGGATTGTCCGCGCGCGACACGTGGGGGGTGTGGGCTCTCTCGGCGGCCGGCTGGACCGCCTACCTCGCGCTCTTCTTCCTCGCGGCGCGAGGCGTCGGCGCGGATCTTCCCGCAGGATCACTCGCGGGCCTGGGTGCGATCACCGTCGGCGGCATGTCGATCCCCGTCAACCTTGCCGGTTGGGGGCCTCGGGAGGGCGCCGCCGCCTTCGCTTTCGACGCCTACGGGGCGGGCGGCGCCCTCGGCCTCGCCAGCTCCGTCAGCTACGGGCTACTGGCGCTCGTCTCCGTGCTGCCCGGCGGCGCGCTGCTGCTGCTCGGCATGATGCGGGGCGGTCGCCGACGTGAGAAGCAGTTCGGTGCAGACGTCCTGCCCGAGTATGAAGCGGCGTGAAGGGCCGGACAGCGCCCCGGAAAGGGCGTCGGCGCCGGTGAACCGGATGCCGGGGACGCCGTCGCCGATGAGAAGCGGCGCGGTCGTCACATAGAGTCGGTCGACCAGCCGCGCGGCGACGAACGCCGACACCAGCTGGCCGCCGCCCTCGACGAGGACTCGGCCCAGGCCGCGGCGGCGCAGCTGCTCCAGCACGGCCACCAGGTCGAACCCCGCCCCGGGCGCGACCGGAAGACGCACGATCCTGACGTGCGGCGGCACGTCGCCAACGTCTCCTGCGGGCGACCCCGCGGCCCGCAACCACAGCGTCGGCGACGCGCCGTCGGTGAGCACGTGCGCGTCTCGCGACACGCGCCCCCGGGGGTCCAGGACGACCCGCACGGGGTCCGGGCCCGGCACGGCGCGGACGGTGAGGCGGCAGTCGTCGGCGAGCACCGTCGTCGCACCGACGACGACGGCGTCGACGAGGGCCCGCATGCGGTGCAGATGCTCTCGATCGTCAGACCCCGTGACGAACTCGGCATCCCCGGTGCGGGAGGCGATGAAACCGTCGAGGGACTGGCCGAGCTGGGCGATCGTCACCGGAGACCCGGCGGCCACGAGGGGGCCGTACCGATCCATCAGGGCGCTGTCGTCAGCCTCGGCGGTGCCGGGGGGCGAGACTCGCCCGGCAAGTAGGAGACGCCACGCCTCCTGCACCCCGGGAGCATCCGGGACCGGCACCTGCGCGGGGCTGTCCACGCGACCACGGTAGCCGGACGCGTCCGTGAGCTCCCGCCCGACATCGCAGCGATTGCGGAGGTGGCTGCGTTCAGGGCCGGCCGGCCGGCCCCGGCCTGCTGACAGCAAGGCGCGCTTCGATCTGGTCCAGCCACCGCGCCTCCACGTCGGCCTATCCGCTCACGATCAGCGGGGCGTGAGTCGCAGCAGCCGACCGTCGGGGCCGTCCTGCAGGAGGTAGATGGACCCGTCCGGCCCTTGCTCGACCTCCCGGACGCGGAACCCCAGGTCCCAGTAGTCAGCCTTTTCCGCGCGGGTGCCTGCCAGAGGCAGGCGAAGGAGACCACTGCCCGACAGCGCCGGGACGAGGGCGTCGCCCGTCCAGGTGAAGAGCGAACCCGAATAAATCATGAGACCGCCCGGCGAGATGCTCGGGTTCCACCAGAGCTTCGGCGCGGCGAACCCGTCGCCGGCGCGATGGTCGGGGATGTCGCGGCCGTCGTAGTGCGATCCGTTCGATGCCGTAGGCCACCCGTAATTGGCACCCTTCTCGATGAGGTTGAGCTCGTCACCGCCGCGCGGGCCCATCTCGGTGGCCCACAGCCGACCGTCGGCGTCGAAGGCCAGGCCCAGCACGTTGCGGTGGCCGTAGGACCAGATCTGGGCCGACGCCCCGCCCCGCGACGCGAAGGGGTTCCCCGGCGCCGGCGCGCCGTCGGGGGTGAGCCGAACGATCGTGCCGAGGGTGTTGTCGAGGTCCTGCGCGGGCTCCATCTTCTGACGTTCACCGGAACTGACGAAAAGGTATCGCCCGTCCGGGGAGACCGCGATGCGGTGGGAGTAATGGCCCTGTCCGGTCACCTTGGGCTCTTGCCGCCAGATGACTCTCAGCCCGTCCAGACGCGCGGAGGCCCCGTCGGCGGCGACGAGCAGGTCCGCGGATCCGACGACACCGCCCGACGTCGCGCCGCCCGTGCCGCTCGGCCCAGCTTCGGCCCAGCTCAGGTAGATCCGGCGGTTCGTCACGCCGTCGTAACCGTGGCCGGCGACGACGTCACCCAGCCCGCCCTGACCCCCATAGGCCACCTCCGGCAGGTCCGACACCTCGATCGTGCGCTCCCCTCCCCTAGAGCGCAGCAATAGCCTGCCCCGGCGCTCGGTGACCGCAAGCACCCCCGTATCGCCGAGGAAGTCTGCAGCCCAAGGCTCGTCGTAGGTCGCTATCTCGCTCATTGTGAAGGGCTGGTTCGCGGACCGAGCCTGCTCGCCCGTCGTGTCTTCGCGGTGGGCGGCGGGACGCTCCGAAGGAGAGGCCCCGCCCGACCCGCCAGCCGAGGTCACCGGGGCCGGTCCGCCGGACGGCGGGTCACCCGGTGGCGGGGACGAGCACGACGCGATGCCAAGACCGAGAGCAAGCGCCAGCGCTGCGCCTACCGCCACCCCTCGCGACCCGGCTACCCCTGGCATGGGGCGACGATACCCCGGAACCCAGGGCCGCCCACGGCCTCAGCTACGGGCCTGCGACCCGCTCGAAGCGCAGCCTCTCGCCGCGCGCCACCAGGGTGATCGTGCCGTGGCGCGAGATGGCAATCTCCTCAGCGCAGCAGGGTGGGCACGCGGGTATGCCAGGCAGTCGCGGATTCGTACGCCTGCCCGGCCCGCAACACCAGCGGGTCGGCGTGACGGGCCCCGACGACCTGCAGCCCGATCGGTCGCTCGTCGTCGGTGAACCCGCACGGCAGGGACAGGGCCGGCTGTTGGGTCATGTTGAAGGGGTAGGTGTAGGGCGTCCACGACGTCCACAGGTCACTGTGCCAACCGTCGGGAGCGTCCTGCCCGGCGGGGAAGGCCGGAATGGGCATCGTCGGTGTGAGCAGCAGGTCGTAGGTCTGGTGGAAAACCCCCATCACCGATCCCATCGCCATCCGGACCGCGGTCGCATCGAGGTAGTCGGCCGCGCCGGTGTGCGCATACCGGCGGACCTCACGGGCGAGCATCGGGTCGACCTCGTCCAGCGCGCCCGGACCGTAGCCGTTGACGACGATCCCGGCACTCGCGAACCACAGGATGTGAAAGGCGTCGACAGGATCGGCAAACCCGGGGTCGACCTGCTCGACGTGGGCGCCGAGCCGCTCGAAGACAGCCGCCGCATTATCGAGCGCGCCCTGCACCTGCGGGTCGTTCGTGCCGTAGCCGAGGGTCGGTGAGTAGGCGATCCGCAGCCCCGCGACCCCGTCCCCCAATCCCGTCAGGTGCGAGGCCGGGGTCGGCATCGCCGACCAGTCCCGGGCGTCGAAGCGGGTGAGGACATCCATGAGCAGCGCCGCATCACCGACGGTTCGGGTCATCGGTCCGGCGTGAGACAGGGTCCCGTAGGCGCTCGGCGGGTAGATGGGGATGCGTCCGTACGTTGGCTTCAGGGCCACGGTGCCGGTGAAGGCCGCTGGGATGCGGACGCTGCCGCCGCCGTCGGTACCGACAGACCACGCACCCATCCCGAGGCCGACCGCGGTGGCAGCACCGCCGCTCGAGCCGCCGGACGTCAGGTGCGCACCCCACGGATTGCCCGTGACCCCGTGCCGAGCCGAATCCGTGACGCCCTTCCACGCGAACTCCGGCAACGTGTTCTTGCCGATGAAGACCGCGCCCGACTCGCGCAGCCGGGCCACGGCCGGGGCATCCTCGGCCCACGGTCCGGCCGCATCGACCAGGGTGCTGCCGCGAAGGGTGGGCCGGTCACGGGTCAGCAGGATGTCCTTGATCGAGGTCGGGATGCCGTCTGCCGGGCCGAGCGCTTGGCCGGCCCGCCACCGGTCACGCGACGCGGCGGCTGCCTCCAGTGCACTATCGGGGTCGGTGCAGACGAACGCGTTGACCTGGTCATCGAGGGCGGTGATCGTATCGAGCGCCGCCCGGGTGGCCTCGACGGGGTCGATCGTGCCGTCCCCGTAGCCCTGCCGCAGACGCATCGCCGACATCAGCGACAGCTCGTTCATCGGTCCTCCCGAGGGTCCACTAAAGCTCAGTTCACCCGGCCGGCACATAGCCCAAACGCTTGTCGACGATATTGCTCAGCTCTTCGCCGGCGAGCCAGCGCTGCGCGTTGTCGACGAACTGCCGTGCAAGCGCATCGCGCCAGCCGACCACGTCCCCGGACATGTGTGGGCTGACGACGACCCCGGGGGCGTCCCACAGCGCAGACTCCGACGGCAGAGGCTCGGTCTCGAAGACGTCGAGGCTCGCCCCGTCGAGCCGTCCGTCCCGCACCGCTGCGAGCAGGTCCGCCTCGACGACGGTCGGTCCGCGTCCGATGTTGACCAGGTGCGCGCCGGGCTTGAGAGCGGCGAGCACACCTGCGTCGATGAGCCCGCGAGTCGCCTGAGTCAGCGGCGCGGCGTTGACGAGGTAATCGACCTCGCGCAGTTGCGTCACGTGCTCGGCGAGGCGGGCGCTGTCGATGACGTCACCGAAGTCGGGGTCCCCGGCGCGCGCCCGGCTACCGGCGCCGCGCACCTGCAGGCCGAGCGCGCGCAGCAGCCGGGCGATCTCGCGGCCGATGGCGCCGGTGCCGACGATCAGGGCCCTCTTGCCGACGAGCGTCGCCGTCTCGCGGTGTAGCCACTGACGGCGCACCTGCAGGTCGTGAGTCTCGTGGACTCGCTTGGCGTGGGCGAAAACGCTGGCCGCGACGAATTCAGCGATCGGCCGGTCGAAGATGCCGCGTGCGTTGGTCACGACGACGTCGGAGGCGGCCAGCTCCTCGAAGAGCAGCTTGTCGACCCCCGCGGCGGCGACGTGGATCCACTCCACGTGCTGCGCCTGCTCCCACACGTCGGCGACGGCGCTGGAGAAGAAGTCCCACAGGAGGAGGGCATCGGCTTCGCGCACCGCCTCGGCAAGGCCGTCGGCGTCCGCGAACCGCCAGTCGAGAAGCCCCTCTAGGGGCTGGAGGTGACCGGGTCGCGCGGCGTGATCGTGGGCGTCGGCACAGAGGACAGCGATGACCCGGGGACCGGTCGGGCGGGACCCTCCCCGCCCTTCGGGCGTGCGGGAATCTGCGGTCATGGGCGTCAACCTAGGAACGCGATCATCTGATTGTCAACAATCTGTCTTGGCGGCACTAGGGCGGCATGAGCGTCGGGATCGCGCCCATCGAGCCCAGTTCGTCCCTGCTATCCACCGGGAGCGCCTCATGACCCGTACCGACCAGGCATCCGTGCCTGTGCGTTCAAGTGGATCACCCGGCGAGCGCTGGAGGTCGGGTTGCTGCGCGATGCGGCCGGGTGCACCATCGCCGCCGAGACCGACGCGCAGTTCTTCTCCCCGCGCGGCTTCCGTGCCTTGGACCCGACTGGGGTGAGCGCACGGTGAGCCTGCGCCACGGCGAGGAGACCCTTCTCCAGCCCGGCATGGCCTCCCACGTCATCCTGGGGATGTGGATGCAGGACTGGGGTTATGAGCTGTCCGAGCCCGTTCTCATCTCGGACGCCGGGGTCGAACGCCTCACCCACCAGCCCCAAGACCTCGTCATGATCGCCTGACGGCCTCCAGCGCACTTGCACCCCGACCCCGCATGGCAACAGAGATCGACTCGAAAGGCACTCATGAACCCCCACGCGCTGCCCCTGGCCCACCGCACCGGCTTCCTCGTCGGCTCCGTCATCGACTCCAGCACCGCGCTGCTGGCGGAGCAGGAGCACGACATCGTCCGCTTTGCCATGGGTAGCCCCGCGCCGGAGGCGATTCCGACGAAGATCCTCGCCGAGCTCGGCGAGGAGGCGATCGGTGCCGACGCGCCGGATGCGTTCGACTACGCGGCAACGCACGGCGACCCCGCGCTCCGCTCGGCCTTGTTGTCCCAACTATCGGGCACAAGCGACGCAACCTCCGACGACCGGCTCGTCATCACCTCCGGTGGCATGCAAGGCCTCGATCTGGCCTACAAGCTCTTCGTCGACCCCGGCGACCTCGTCGCCGTCGAGTCCCCCACCTACACGAACGGCACCGCGACCGCCCTGTCCTACGAGGCAGCGCTGCTCGAGGTGCCTGTCGACGAGGACGGCATGCAGCTCGACGCCCTCGTCGACGGCGTCGAACAGGCGGGCCGGAGGCCGAAGGTGATCTACACGGTGCCGACATTCCAGAACCCCTCCGGCGTGACGATGAGCCTCGCGCGACGGCGGCGCCTGCTCGACCTCGCCCGCGAGTGGGGCAGCGTCGTTCTCGACGACGACCCGTACGGGATGCTGGGCTTCAGCGACCACGGGCTGCCGACGCTACACGAGCTCGCGGCGGGCGATCCGCTCGTCTTCTCCGTGCGCACCTTCAGCAAGACCGTCGCTCCGGGCCTTCGGGTGGGCTGGGTCGACGCCGACCCAAGTCTGCGGCAGCTCCTCATCCACGCCAAGCAGGCAATGGACACGTGTACCAACCTGCCGGCACAACGCCTCCTCGCCGCCTTCCTGCGCGAGGGTTACCTCGACGAGCACCTGCGGGCCCAGCGCAGCCGGTACGCGGCGCGCAAGCAGGCGATGCACGAGGCCCTCACCGAGCACTTCGCGGGCCGGGCGCACTGGACCGATCCGACAGGTGGCTTCTTCCTCTGGCTGACTTTCCTGGACGCCATCGACACCCAGGAGCTCTTCGAGGTCGCGCTGGCACAAGGCGTGGCCTTCATTCCCGGCAACGCGTTCTCCCCGCAGGGTCGCTTCCCGCACGCCCTCCGGCTGTGCTTTGCCTCCTCCACACCCGAGCGCATCGCGCAGGGTGTCGCGCGCCTACACCGGGCCGTCGACCTGCTTGCGGCGGCGTGAGCACCGCCGCGCACCCGAGCGACGCCGACGGGGCAAGCGCGACCGAGCCGGTCGTCGACCGCGACGAGCTCATTGCCATCGCCCAGCGACTCGTGCGCTGCCCCGGCACCAATCCGCCCGGCCACGAGGAGGCGCACGCCAACGAACTCATAGCCGTAGCGCGCGAGCTCGGCCTGCAGGTGGCGCTCACGCAGGTCGCGCCGGGTCGACCCAATCTCGCGGTCACCCTGCCGGCGACTGCGAGTGAGGCGCCATCCCCGGGAATGCTGCTGCTCGGGCACAGCGATGTCGTCACCCTCGGGTAGGAATGGGCCCGCCAACCGTTCGGCGGCGGGACGACGGGCGCAACGCGATCTATGGCGCCGCCGTCCTAGGATTGTCGACAAAATACCGGCGAAAGGGGCGTGACGACACCGACCGACCGGGCATCCCGTGGGAGGCAACGATGGTGGCCAGGAGCGCGCTCGAGCCGGTTGTCCAGGAGTCGACGCCGAGCGTCATCGCCCGCCGCGTCCGCGAGGCGATCGGCAGCGGCGAATTTCCCCCCGGCAGTCAGGTCTCCGAGGCCGCCCTCGCCGCCCGCCTCGGCGTGAGCCGCGGACCGCTGCGCGAGGGTCTACAGCGGGTCACCCAGGAGGGCCTGCTGCGCAGTGTCCGCAATCGCGGCCTCTTCGTCGTCGAGATGACCCCGGACAATGTCGTCGACATGTACGTCGCGCGCGAGGCCCTGGAGTGCGCGGCCGCCGCCCGTATCCATCGCCTCGGTCCAGTGGCGACGGGTCGCGAGCTGCTCGCGGTCTGCCGAAATATGGCTCGCGCGGCCAAGGCCCGGCGCGCTGCCGAGGTCGGCGCC
>JAUNUZ010000079.1 GCA_030537915.1 Micrococcales bacterium | reverse complement strand
GCTGCCGGTCCTCGTCATCGCGCTCGACAACACCGTGCTGTCGTTCGCGGTGCCGCAACTGACCCAGGCTCTGCACCCGTCCTCGACTCAGCTGCTGTGGATCATCGACGTCTACCCCCTATGCCTCGCGGGCCTGCTCGTCACGATGGGCATGCTCGGAGACCGACTCGGACGGCGTCGGATGCTGCTGATCGGCACGGCGGGGTTCGCGCTCGTCGGCTTCTATGCGGCCTTCGCGCCGAGCCCCGGGCACCTCATCGCAGCCCGCGCGGTGCGTGGTGTCTTCGGTGCGATGCTCATGCCTTCGACCCTGTCCCTGATGCGCAACCTCTTCGCGCGCCCGAGCCAGCGACGACTCGCGATCGCCATCTGGGCGGCCTGCTTCGCCGGTGGCGCCGCCTTGGGGCCGGTCGTCGGTGGCTTCATCCTCGAGCACTTCGCGTGGAACTCCATCTTCCTCATGACGCTGCCCCTGGCCATCGCACTGCTCGTCGCCGGGCCGTTCCTGCTGCCGGAGTCGCGGACCCCGAGCCACAGCCGGATCGACGTCGTCGGCATCGGCATGTCGATCATGGCGCTGCTGCCGTTCGTCTACGGCGTCAAGGACCTCGTGCACCGCGGCGTGACCTTCGAGGGCCTCGCCTGGGTCGCCGTGAGCGTTGTCTTTGCCGTGACGTTCACGCGGCGCCAGCTGGCCGCTAGCGATCCGCTGCTGGACATGCGTCTCTTCCGCAATCGTGTCTTCAGCGCGTCGATCGCGGCGAACTTCCTGTCGGTCTTCGCCTTCGCCGGCTTCGTCTTCTACCTCTCGCAATACCTCCAGCTCGTCCTGCGGCTGGAGCCGATGCGGGCCGGAACGTACCTCATTCCGGGGGCGCTCGCCTCGATCGTCGCCGGGCTCGCCGCCGTCGCCCTCGCCAAGAAGCTCTCGCTACAAGTGCTCGTGCCGACCGGCATCATCATCAGCGCCGTGGGCTACGGTCTCGCGGCAACGCTGACCGCGCGCTCGGAGGGGCTGGTCATCATCGTCATCTTCGCTCTCGTCGGCATTGGCGCCGGGCTGGCGGAGACACTGACGAACGACGCGATCCTCGCGAACGCCCCTGCCGACCGGGCCGGGGCAGCGTCGGGACTGAGCGAGACCGCCTACGAGCTAGGCACCTCGCTCGGCGTCGCGATCCTGGGCAGCCTGCTCACGGCCATCTACCGCTCCGACCTCAAGCTCCCCGCGGGAGTGCCGGTCGCGATCGGTGCGGAGGCGAGCCAGACGCTCGGGGGCGCTGTCGCGGCGGCGAGCCAGCTGCCTGAACCCGCGGGCAGAGCCCTGCTCGCGGCGGGACGCGACGCCTTTATGCACGGCGTGCAGCTCACCTCGATCGGCGCCGCGCTCGTGTGCGTCGCCGCGGCTGCGGTCGTCGTCCCGGCCCTGCGCACCCGCCGCTGAGGGGTCGGGGGCAACGCTCGAAGCCAACGCTGCCGCGCACCCCATTCCGTCACGGGCTGGCCCAATGACGGAATGGGTGTGCAGCTATTCGAGCGGGGCTTGCGCAGACTTCGCTCAGCAGTCGTAGGCGCCGATCGCCTTGACCTTCTGCGCCGAGGCCGAGGACGAGTCGAACTCGTAACCGAGCCACTCCTTGGCGAGGCGGCGCGCGAGCTCGATGCCGATGACGCGCTGGCCCATGCACAACACTTGCGCGTCGTTGCTCAGCACCGATCGCTCGACGGAGAAACCGTCGTGCGCAGTGACCGCTCGGATGCCCTTGACCTTGTTCGCGCTGATCGCGACGCCGAGTCCGGTACCGCAGATGAGCAGGGCGCGGTCGGCCTTGTCATCAGCGACGAGTCTCGCCGCGTCGACGGCGACGTGCGGGTAGGCCGTGTGCTCGTCCGCGCCGACGCCGACATCGATCACCTCGCTGACCCGGTCGTCGGCCTCGAAGTCGGCCTTGATCCGCTCCTTGTAGTCCAGCCCGGCGTCGTCGCAACCGACGACCACTCTCCAGGTGCGTGCCATGTCTGTCACTCTCCTTCATTCCTTCCCAGCCGCGGCCAGGACATCGACGACAACGCGCGTGCACATGGCAAGTGACGTCGCGCCCGGATCGGGGGTCCCCAGGCTGCGCTCGGCGAGCGGGCGGGCTCGCCCGACCTTAGGCCTGAGACCTGCGGTCTCGCCGGCCTTGGTCGTAGCGACTTGCGACGCCGCACGCCAAGCCTCGGTCAGACTTTTGCCGCCCTCGACACCCTGCCGCAGCGCGTCCGCGAAGGGCAACAGCGCGTCGAGCATCGTCTTGTCCCCGAGCTGGGCCTTGCCGAGCTCCTGGATTCGGTCGGCCCCGGCCTGCACGGCCGCGGCGACGTCGGTGGCGCTGATCTGCTCGGCCTCATCGCCGAGCCGCGCGCCGAGGCTGCGCAGGGCCGCACCCCACAACACCCCGGAGGTCCCACCGGCCTTGGACGCCCAGGCATCGCCGGCGGCGGCGAGCACGCCCGCAGCCCCCGCGCCCTGGTCGGACGCGGACTTGGCCGCCTCGACGGCGAATGTCACGCCCTTGACCATGCCGCGTCCGTGGTCACCGTCACCGGCGATCGCATCCATCCGAGCGAGGTCATCTTCGGCATCGCGAATGGCCTGCGCCATCGCCTCCAGCGCCGTGACAGCCAGCATGCCCGCGCGCGCCGAGGCCGCAGACCCGGGCGCGATCTCGACCTTGAGGTCCTCCTCGGACAGGGCCGCGCGGCGCGGACCGCCCACGGCCACCGCCGCGCCCTTCTTGTAGGCGGGGGTGTCGGCCGGCGCGGTCCAGTAGGTCTCCAGCTCGTCGTCGAGATAAACGAGCGTCAGGGAGACGCCAGCCATGTCGAGGCTGGTGACGAGCTCGCCAACCTCCGGATCGACGACGGTGTAGCCCTTCTCCTTGAGCAACCCCGATACGGTCTTCCACACGACGAAGAGCTCCTCATACTTGGTCGCGCCGAGACCGTTGAGGATGGCGCCGACGCGCTTGATCGAATCGGCCGGCTCCTCGGCGAGCACGCGGTCGAGCAGGAGCGTGGCGAGTTCGGACGCCGGGGGCAGGTCCTCCTCTGCGATGCCGGGCTCGCCGTGGATGCCGAGGCCGACGCCCATCTTGCCCGCGGGGACATGGAAGAGCTTGTCGTCGGCGCCTGGCATCGTGCAGCCTTCGAGACCGACACCCATCGTGCGGGTCGCCTCGTTGGCCTTGATCGCCAGGCGCTCGACCTCGTCCAGATCCAAGCCCGCCTCGGCCGCGGCACCGGCTACCTTGAAGACGACGAAGTCGCCGGCGATCCCGCGACGCTTGTGCTTTTCCTGCACCGAGGCGCTGGCGACATCGTCGGTGACATAGACGTTGCGCGTCCGGATCCCCTCGGCCTCCAGGCGCTCCTGAGCGAGGTTGAAGTTCATGACGTCACCGGCGTAGTTGCCGGTGCTGAAGAGCAGCCCTCCGCCTTGGGCCGCTGCCTTCCCGACGTGATAGGCGTCGTCGGTGGACGGTGAGGTGAAGATGTTGCCGACGACGGCGCCGTCCGCGAAGCCGGGGCCGACCACACCGCAGAAGGCCGGGTAGTGCCCCGAGCCGCCGCCGACGACGACGGCCACCTTGCCCTGGGGGGTCTCGGAGGCGCGGACGACGCCACCGGGTACGCCGACGGCATACCGAGCATTGGCATCGAGGAAGCCGACGAGGGCGTCTTCCATGAAGGTCTTGGGGTCGTTGAACAGTTTGGTCATGACGCGATCTTCCTTCGTCGTCGAAGTGAGCGGGACTGGGACCTGGTGCTCGGGTGCCCCGGTCTCGGGTGCCCTTGTGCTCAGGCTGATGCGGTGACGATCAGCGGATGCGGTCCCCAGTCTTGGCATGGAAGAGGTAGACGCGCTCCGGCGGCGCGGCGAACGTCATCAGATCGCCAGCCTCCCACGGCTGCTCGGCGGGCGTCTGGACGACGAGCCGTCGTTCGATGCCCGGCACGTTGAGGGTGGCCAACCCGTACTCCAGCAGGTCCTCGAAGACCGCGACCGCACCGCGCAGACCCATCTCGACACCGGTCACGCAGTCCGGCGGACGCATGCCGACGACGACCTGCTGACCGTCCGTGGCGGACTGAACCGCCGCTACGAGCGTGTGCTCCCCGACCTTGACAATGGTCGCGTCCCCCTCGCGCCGGACCACGCCGGGGAAGAGGTTGATGCTCGGCTCACCGACGAAGTCGGCGACGAACTGATTGGCCGGATCGTCGAAGAGCTCGTCGGGCGTGCCGAACTGCTGGATGATGCCACCGTCCATGACCGCGATCCGATCCGAGAGCGAGAGCGCCTCGAGTTGGTCGTGCGTGACAACGATCGTGGTGTAGCCGAACTCGCGCTGCAGCAGCTTGAGCTCGCGCCGCACACGCTGGCGGGCAGAGGCATCGAGGTGACCGAGCGGCTCATCCAGGAGCAGGACCGGCGGGTTGCGGATGAGCGCTCGCGCGAGTGCGACGCGCTGCTTCTGCCCCGAGGAGAGGTTCGCCGGTCGCAGGTCGAGCAGTTCGGTCATCTCGAGTCGGCGGGCCATCTCCTCGACCTGCACGTCCGCCTGCGCGACCTTGCGTGCCTTGAGTCCGTAGGCGAGGTTCTCACGCACGTTCAGCGGCGGATAGAGCGCGTAGCTCTCGAATCCGACCCCGACATTTCGTTTCCCCGGCGGCAGGTCGTTGACGCGGGTGTCGCCGATCGTGATGTCGCCGGAGGTGATGGTCTCCAACCCCGCGATCATGCGCAGCGTCGTCGTCTTGCCGCATCCGGACGGGCCCAGCAGCGAGACCAGCTCACCCGGCGCGATGTCCATGTCCATGTCCTTGACGGCCTCGAAGGTCTCCCGGCCACGGCTGGAGTAGACCTTGCGAACGTTGCGGATCGTCAGCGCCTGCGGCTCCACGGCGCCCCGCGTCGACTGTGCTGCAGTGCTCACTGCTGTGCCTCCTCGGGTCGGGCAGCCGCGCCGGGACCCGTGGCGGATCCCAGTCGCAGGGTCGCCTCGCCGGTGTCGCCACCGTCGAAGACATGGACGTTCGCCAGTTTGATCTGCACCGTCACCTCGTCGTTCTCGGCCGGCGCGTGGTCGCTGTCCTCGACGACGATGAGCTGCTGGCCGCTGACGTGGACGGCGAGCTCCACGTGACGACCCAGCCGCTCGACGAGGATCACCCGGCCCCGCAGTGTCAGCCGGTCGGCGCTGTCGCGGCGATGGCCGCGATCGAGCTCCAGGTCGCTGGGACGCAGGCCGAGCCGCACCCGCTGGCCGTCCCTCAGCTCACCCCCGGACCAGACCGGGATGCGGCCGGCGTCGCCGAGGAAGGCGATCTGGCCGCGCCCCACCACGCCATCGAGCAGGTTCATCTCCGGCTGACCCAGCGAGGTCGCGACGAAACTGTCGACGGGGCTGCGCCACACCTGCTCGGGCGTGCCGATCTGCACGAATCGCCCCGCGCGCAGAATGGCGATGCGATCACCGAGCGCCAGCGCCTCCTGGTAGTCGTGGGTGACGTAGACCGTGGTCGTGCTCGACGTCTGGGCGATCTGCTTGAGCTCAGCGCGCATCGACGCCCGCAGCTTGGCGTCGAGGTGGGACAGCGGCTCGTCCAGCAGATAGATGTCAGCTGGGCGAACGAGCACGCGGCCCAGGGCCGTGCGCTGCCGCTGCCCGTTGGACAGCTCACGCGGCAAGCGCTGCTGCAGATGGTTGATGCCCAGCGTCGTGGTCACCGCATCGATCCGCTTCTGCTGGTCGGTCTCGCTGAAGGTGCCGGATCGGCCGGAGCGCAACGGGGAGGCGAGATTCTGGGCGACGGTCTTTTGCGGGTACAGCGCGTAGCTCTCGAAGGCCATCGCGACATTGCGGTGATACGGCTCGACGCCGGTCATGTCGACGCTGTTGATCGACACCTCCCCGGTGTCGATGTCGACGAGGCCCGCAATGGCCTTGAGTGTCGTCGTCTTGCCCGCGCCGGACGGGCCGAGGATGACGAAGAACTCGCCGTCCCCTACCTCCAGATCCATGTCGGCGACGGCAATGGTCTTGCCGTAGGTCTTGCGCACTCCGCGCATGGTCAGGGTTCCCATCAGCCCTTCACCGCCCCGAAGCTCAGGCCCTGCACGAGATAGCGCTGGATTGTCAGGGCGAGGATGAGCGGCGGGAGCGCCCCGATGAGCGCGGCAGCCGCCGTGAGGTTGTAATAAGCCTGGCCGCCGCCGCCGAGGAACTTCGTGATCGCGACGGTGACCGTCGACGCGGCGGTGTCGGACAGGATGAGCGGGAAGACATAGTTGTTCCACGCGAAAATGAAGGCCAGCAGGGCCGCCGCTGCGATGCCGGGGCGCACGAGCGGCAATGCGACCATCGTGAAGGCCTTGCGCCGCGTATAACCGTCGAGCAGCGCAGCCTGCTCGAGGTCCTCGGGCATGTCCTCGAAGTAGGACCGCAGGATCCACACGACGAGCGGCATCGTCACCAATTGCAGCACCCAGATCATGCCGGCCTTGGTATCGAAGAGACCGATCTGGTTGTAGATGACGAAGAGCGGGACGATGACCATGAGCTCGGGGGCGAAGCGAAAGGACAGCATGGTGAACATGAGGTCCTCGCTGCCCTTGAACTTCCATCGCCCGGCCGCGTAGGCGGCGGGTATGCCGATGATGAGGGAGACGAGCACCGCGCCACCGCAGTTGAGGATGCTCGTCAGGATCGCGGTCTTGAAATCGACGCTGGTCAGATCGGTGCCGCGCTGCGACAGCACGGTCCCGAAGTTCTCCAACGTGGGGTTGAAGCCGAAATAAGTGCTCGTCTGCTGCGCGTCGTTCTTCAGCGCGAGCAGGAGCATCCACAGGATCGGGAACAGGGCGAAGATGAACCACGCGATGATCGCGATATCGGCCACGACGGCGCCGGTGGTGAAGCGCCGCTGTCCGGGCATGAGTTCCTTGGCCATGGGTCAGTCCTCCGCTCCGGCGGCGCGCTTCTGGGCCTTGCCCAGGACGCCGACGAGGTATTTGGCGGTGATGAAGACGAGGATCCACAGCAGGAACATGTAGGCGCTGCCGCGGGAGAAGTTCTGGAAAATGATGGAGTCCTCGTAGGCACCGATCTGCAGGGTGCGGGTCGCAAGCCCGGGCCCGCCCGCGGTGAGCACGTAGATGAGGTCGAAGGCCTTGAGACAGTCCATGAAGCGGAAGATGACCGCGACGAGGATGTAGGGCCACATCATCGGCAGCATGAGACGACGGAACATGTACCACCAGCTCGCGCCGTCGACATCGGAAGCCTCGAACGGCTCCTTGGGCAGCGAACGGATGCCCGCCAGGACAAGGATGGCGACAAACGGCGTGTAGATCCAGACGTCGACCAGGATCGAACTGATCAGCGCCATGTCCTTGCTCAGCCAGTCGAAGGCACCGAGCCCGAAGACATGATTGAGCACACCGAACTGCGGGTTGAACATCAGCTTCCAGATGACACCGGCGATGACCGGAGCGATCATCAACGGCAGGATCAGCACCTTCTCGAAGACCTTGCCGATCCTGCTGCTTCGGTTGAGCAGCAGGGCGATGGCGACTCCGAGCACCGTCTCGACAACGGTCGCGGCGACGGCGAAAACCGCGGTGACGCGCACGCTGGTCCAGAACTGCGGATCCTTCACGACGGCGGCGAAGTTCGCCAGGCCGACGAAGACCGGCTCCGGATTGCTCGCGGTGTAGTTGAGGAATGAGTAGTAGGCGCCGAGGACGAACGGATAGAGAATTCCGACGACGACGATGAGGGCCGGCAGGGACAGCAGGTAGGGGCGCATCTTGCGGCGCCCCGCGGACACCCGCGGCGGGGTCCGGCGTGCCGGGGCGGAGGCATTGGCCGTCATCGAGTCCTCCTTGGACGACGTGGCTGCAGGTGGTGGCGTATCAGACGTTGACCTTCGCAGCGGCGGATGCGGCATAGGACTTCAGGCGCGACTCGGCATCGTCGCCGCCGTAGATATCCTGCAGGGCAATGGCCCAGTCCTGCGTCGTCTGGAAGAAGGACGTCTGCGGCGTGAATTGGATCTTGCTCTGGCCGACGACGCGCTCGAAGGTATCGAGATAACCGGGGAAGCCACCGAGCGTCTGTTTGAACGCGCCGTCGAAGACCGACTTGCGGGTGGGGTCCGCAAAGGTTCCCCCGACGGCCTTCTTCATCGCTTCCTTGCCCGTGGCCCATTGGATGAAGAGCCAGGCCGCGAGCTTGTTCTTGCTCGCCGAGTTCATGGCCAACGACCACGTCCACAGGTTCGTGGCGTAACTGCCGTCGGGACCGGCAGGCCCCGGATGCCACGCGAGGTTGCCAGCCTCTGCGCTGGCGCCGGGCTTGTTCTTGGGATACGTCGCTGAGTCTGCGTCGTAACACATCATCGCGTTGCCGTTGCCGAGGTCACGTGTGCAGTCTGGGTATTCGTAGGTCGTCCAGGAGGCCGGTCCGGCGGTGCGGGCCAGTTCGACCCACTCTCGCTGGAAGGCGATCGCCTCCGGGGTCGTCATGCCGGGCACGAGCTCCCCGTTGGCGTGCGTGTAGTCGTGGCAGCCCATTCGCGAATACTGGGTGATGAAG
>JAUNUZ010000078.1 GCA_030537915.1 Micrococcales bacterium | reverse complement strand
AACATGATGACGTGGTTCGTGATCGACCCCGCGAGCTGGTGGATGGGCATTCTGCACGTGCCGCTGCTGGTTGTTGCCGCCTTCCTGACCATCACCTCCTGGCGAGAGCCTGCCGGCTGACCGGCGCAGCGAGCCGGCCTGGGCCGCGCGCTATCGAGCATGCCGGGCCGGCTCACCCCAGGCTGGCGTGGAATGCCTCACTGCCCAGCCTTGACCTAGGTCAAGGCGATCGGCGCTCGATGACGGTGATCATGGAGGCTCCAGCCGGGACGACCGGCGACGACAGGAAGAGAACGACGATGAACCTCACCCAGCACGCCGCTACGGACGCGTCCATGGCGCAGGAGATCAGGACCCACCACGCGGCCATGGTCGCTGACCTCGACCGGCTCGCCGGCGCGCTGCGGGACGCCGAGCCAGAGACCCGAGCCGGTGCGCGCGTGACACTGGCGAAGTGGTTCGAGGACGTGCTAGTGCCGCACGCCGACGAGGAGGAGCGCACCACCTACGCGGCGGCGGCGGGGCTGCCCGAGGGACGCCTGCTGATCGAGGCGATGGTGCGCGAGCACGTCCTCATCAAGCGGCTCGTGGCGCTCTGCGTGCAGGCGCCCGACGGCGCCGTCGCAGCGGCCTACGGCCGGGCGGTCTTGGCGACCTTCGACAGCCACCAGAGCACGGAGAACGAGATCATCCTGCCGTTGCTCCTGCAGGCTCAAGGCGTCTCACTGGCCGAGGTCGTGGGCGAGTCGCACGGTCACCACCACGTCCACGACGGTCATCAGCACGGTCACCAGCACTGAGCGCGGCGCGGCGCTCGGATGCTGCCACCGCAATCGCGGGGCCGTGCGCACCCGGTGCGGACCCGGCCAGCGTGACCCGGGCCGGCCTGGGCGCTGGTGGTAGGCGGTCGGGGTGGGGCTGCACGAGCGGGCGATGTCACAGTGGATGTGTGAACTCCCCCTCGGTGTGATGGGGTTGGTGTGCTGCGGTCGATGTGATCGGTCGACGCCAAGGCGCGACGATCGCGCCGACAGACCCCGGACGAGGTGAGGAACGATGAACCGACCAGCCCCCCGCACGACCCGCACCGGCCTGCACGGACGCTCGCGCGTGGCGATCGGGACGACGCTGGCCAGCGGTGTCCTGACCACGTTGGCCGGGGCGCCACACCACCTCGCGCACCTCTTCCGCCGCCGGTTCCCCATCGTGGCCGTCACCGGCGTGACGGGGGTCGGCAAGACTCGGCTGGCGGATCGATTCGCGCGGCGCAGCGCCCCCGGCCACGGCACGCCGGACGTCGGCTCTGCGGTCATGGAGCGCCGGACGCGGCGGACCGCCCAAGCGCGCGGTGTTCGCCTGCGCGTCGTGCCCGGGGACAACGCGGCGACTCGGCTCGGGGCCTTGGACGAGGTCTTCCACGACGAGCCGGTCGACGGTGTGCTGCACGTCGTCGCCTACGGACACGCGACGCCGCGCCGGATCGGCGGGACGAGCGGCTCGGCGCCGCAGGCCACCCGCGAGCAGCAGTTGGCCGCCGAGCTCGAGGACTGGTCGATCACATCGCACCTCATCGCGTCGATGGCGGTGCGTCGCGACCACCCGATCTGGCTCATCATCGTTGTCACGAAGGTCGATCTGTTCCCTGACGACGTCGAGGAGGCAGTGCGCTACTACTCGTCCGGAAGCGGCTCTCCCTTCGGCGCCAAGCTCGACGAGCTGCGCGCGCTCGCCGGGGGTGCCAAGCTCTCGATCGACGTCTTGCCGATGACGACCGAGGGGGGCAAGACCTCGGCCGCCATGCTCGCCGCCCTCGAAGCGCGAATGGCCCAGCTCAGCGGCCACGACTGAGAGGCGCGATCGGCACGCTCCGACATCGCGGCCCGCCGCAAAGGAGAAGGATGCGCATCCTCGTCGCCAACGTGAACACCACCGCCTCGATGACCGCCAACATCGTCAAATCCGCCCAGGTGCTGGCGGCCACCGGCACGCAGATCATCGGGATCACTCCGCGCATCGGCACGGAGTCGGTAGAGGGGAATTTCGAGAGCTATCTCGCCGCGATCGCAGTGATGGACGCCGTCACCCGCTACGACGGGCCGTTCGACGCCGTTATCCAGGCCGGCTACGGCGAGCACGGGCGCGAGGGGCTCCAGGAGCTCTTGGACGTGCCCGTTGTCGACATCACCGAGGCGGCGGCCAGCATGGCGATGTTCCTGGGCCGTTGCTATTCGGTCGTGACGACGCTGGATCGCACGGTTCCGCTCATCGAGGACCGTCTGCTGCTGGCCGGATTGAGGTCCCGGTGCGCCTCGATCCGAGCCTCTGGGGTGGCGGTGCTCGAGTTGGAATCGCAGCCGGAGCGGGCAATCCAGGCCATCGTTGCCCAGGCCGAGCAGGCGGTGACACTCGATCACGCGGAGGTCATCGTCCTCGGCTGCGGGGGGATGGCCGATCTGGAGGGCCGCGTCAGGGCGCGCACCGGGGTGCCGGTCGTCGACGGCGTCGCGGCGGCCGTAGCGATCGCCGAATCGCTTGTCCGGCTGGGCTTGACGACCTCGAAGATCCGCACCTTCGCCCCACCGCGCCCCAAGCGAGTCACCGGCTGGCCCTTGCCGGGCTAGGAGAGCGCCTCGATGTCCTAGGTGGGTTAGGAGGGTGTCAGTTCGTCGGTCCCTGCCCGGGGACGGGCGCCGGTGCGCGGTCCTGTGCGGGCGCCGGAGCGTCCGCAGTGGGCTGCGGCTCGGGCTGCTGGGTCGGCTCAGCGCTGGGCACGTCCTGCGGCGTCTGGCCGTCCGAAGGCTGCACGGTCGCGCCGTCCGTCGGGCTGGCCGTGGGATTGCGACCGTCGATCGAGGACGGATCCTGACCGGGGGTGGGCTCGGAGGTGGCGGAGTCGCTCGGCGTCGGTGTGACGTCGCTCGGGGTCGACGGCGCGGACTGCCCGGAGACGTCCTGGACAACCCGGCCCAGGCTCGTCGACCCGGTGGGTTCGGACGCCGACACAGGCCGCCCGAGCCCGACCTCCAGCGCGGTGATGGCACCGATTGCGATGACGAAGATGACGCCGGCCCCAGCGAGCAACGCCCGCGGCTTGATCGCCCGGCGGATGACCGCGAGGTTCCAGGCGTGCCGAGGCCCGGGGTGGGTCGTGGCGGCGGTGGACGCCCGCGGTGAGCTGTGCGATGACGGTGTGCCGGAGGCGGAGCGGGCGTCGCGGCCGGGTCGGACGGTCACCATGCGCACACGACTGTGTGCATCTCGAGCCATCGACGTGTAGACGGCCGCAGAGATCGTCGACACGATCGAGCCGAGCGCGGCACCGATGAGGGTGCCGGCTACGCCGAGGAAGGAGGCGACCACGGCCGTGCTCACGGCTGCCGAGGCACCGCCGATGAGTTGCGGGACGGACAGGCCGAAGAAACCCTTGCTCGGTGCCCCGCCAGCTTGACCGGCCGGGCCAGCGGCCCTGGGCTCCCGCGGCTGGATGAACTCCCGCGGCTCTCTCGGATGAAGCGGGTCTGTGGATTCCCGGCCGTCTAGCTCGTGGACCGCGCCGCGGTCCGGATTACGTGTGGACTGATTCATCGATCTCCGTGGTAGTGGTCTCGCAGTGTTCTGCGGGCCATCTCCACTGATTTCCCGCGCCTGATGCCGATCCCCGTCGGCCTGCGCGGTGCCTTCCGGCCCGGCTCCCCGTCTCGCGATGCGGCTAAGCGGTTGATCCTATCGCGTTCGGGCGGCCCCGTCTCCTCGCCCAGGTCACGGCCGGGGACACGGTCCGTCAGGGTCGACCCAGCGCCTCTGCAATGATCGCGACGCTGTCGAGGAGGTCCCCGGAGAGGGCGCGCACCGTGGAGCCGTCGGTCTGCGCGCGCCAGGACCCGCGTCCGCCGACGAAGACGCGCGTCACTTCTGTGAGTCGTTGTAGGGCGCCGATTTGGCCCCCGATCACCGAAGAGCGGTGGACGCCCAGGACCAGGGCGTCGGGCCGCTGGAGCCGCGCATTGTCCAGGAGGGTCACCAGCGGCACGTTGGCACCGAAGTAGCGCACGTCCAGGCCCTGCCCGGCGAGCAGGACCATCGCCGACATCGTGCCCACCTCGTGGGCCTCGCCCTCGGGATTGGCCAGCCACACCGTCGGCGCACCGGCGTTGCGATAGGGGCGGGCCATCGCGGACAGGACCCCCATGGCGACCCTGGCGAAGAGGTAGGCCTGGATCCGCTCGGGATGGCGCGGGTCGTCCGGGTCGTCGGTCGTGCGGATCACCGGGATGATGACGCCCAGGATGAGCTCCTCGTCTCGAAGCTGCGTCCGGGCGTCCTCGAGAAGCCGCCACAGGCGCGGCTCGTCGAGCACGGTGAGGGCGTCCTCGACGTCGGCGCGCAGCGTGGCCAAGACAGGATCACCCGGGGACGGAGCGCCATAGCGCTTCCACTGCGCCTGGGTGTCCAGCCATCGCTGCGGCGCCAGCGCCGCGACAGCGTCGCGCATCGACATGCCGGACTCGCGCAGCTGCCCGAGCAGCCGGACACGCTCGACGTCGTGCTCGGAGTACTGGTGGCGGCCCCCGGCGCTGCGCGCCCCGTCCGGGAAGCCGTAGCGCTGCTCCCAGCGTCGCAGTGTCGTGATGCGCAGGCCGGTGGCCTCGGCCAGCTCGCTCAGCCGCAGGTAGTCACGGGGGCGGCGGGCGCGCAAGGACTCCTCCCCCGACCGTTGCTGGCTCTGGGCCGGGGCACTCTGGGTCTGCTGGCTCTGCGCGATGGCGGGTCCTCCTGGCGCCGGGGCGGGTGGTGCGCATCTGCGGAAGCTAAGACGCGCAGAGCCCGCCGCCGTCAGAGTAGCTGGCGGGTGCTTGCTTGCGAGGGCCCGATGGCCCGGGTGGGTGTCACGAGATCCATGTGCTGGACCCGCCGGTCGGTGACGTTGGCGAAGACGACCGCGGGGTAGGGCAGTAATACTGCGGCAGCCACGCACACCCACGCCACGGCGGTCCACTGGGTCGAGATCGCGAAGAGGCCTGCGACGGCGAAGCACGCCGTACGGATCCCCATCGAGATCAGGTAGTTGCGCAGGCGGGTGTCGCGATCGACGCGTCGGCTCAGGGGAGCGGTTGAGACGGATTGGACTGGACGTGGCGGCGGGGTGCGGCTCAATGGGCTTCGCATTCGGCCAGGCTAAGTGGAATCGATCCGAGGGGTGGAGCTAGGGATCGATAAGCGCGCGCTCCCGCCAGGACAGGCAGAACTACGATCGACGGGTGAAATCCTTAGCTCGCAGCAGCCCCAGCGCTCAGGGCGTGTCCGCCCGGGGGATCGGTGACTACCTCGATGCTCTCGAGCGCGCCGGCATCGAGATGCATAGCCTCATGGTCCTGCGGCACGGGGAGGTCGTGGCGCAGGGGTGGTGGGCGCCGTACTCGCCCGAGCGACGCCACCTCGTCTACTCCCTCTCGAAGTCCTTCACGTCGATGGCGGCCGGGATCGCTTGGGGCGAGGGTGCCTTCGATCTCGAGGACTCGGTCGCCGAGCTGCTCGGTGATCTCCTGCCCGAGGACGTCGACGAGCGTTTCCGCCGCCTGCGGGTGCGGCACGCGCTGAGCATGGCGACCGGGCACGAGCACGACACCATCGATCTGGGCTGGCGTCGCGCTATCGCTGCGGCCGCGCCGGGTGGCGCCGGACAGAACACCGGACTCGACCTGGTGCGCGCGTTCTTCACGATCGCACCCGAGCGCGAACCCGGCACCCTTTTCGCCTACAACCAGCTCGCCACGCACACCGTCGCCCGCATCGTCGAGCGCCACGCGGGCACCCGATTGCTCGACTACCTGCGGCCGCGGCTCTTCGAACCTCTGAGCATCCCCGAGCCGGCGTGGCTCGGCGTCAACGGCCACGACTTCGGGTACTCCGGCCTGCACACCCACACGGAAGCCGTCGCCAAGCTGGGGCAGCTCCTCCTGCAGGGCGGTCGCTGGGAGGGCGCACAGCTTGTTCCCGCCGAATGGATCGCGCAAGCCATCCGGTTGCAGCAGCGCAACGATCCACCCGAGTTCACCGCAGACCCGGAGCTGGGCGGGACACCCGACTGGCGGCTCGGGTACGGCTTCCAGTTCTGGATCAGCCAGCACGGCGTGCGCGGCGATGGCGCCTACGGTCAGTTCTGCCTCGTGTGGCCGCAGGAGGACGTCGTCGTCGCGACGACCGCCTGCACGAGCCAGATGGGCCTGCAGCTGGAACTCGCCTACCGGCACCTGCTGCCGGCGGTCCGCGGTGAGGGTGGTGTCGAGGCAGCGGCCGATGCCGAGTTCGTCGAGCGGCTCAGCGTCCTGGCCGTTCCGCTCCCCAGGGACACGGGGGCCGGGGTCGCCGGTGCCTTCGAGCGCGAGCCTGGCGAGGTGGGACACGGCGCCGCACCCGCCCTGACTCGAGTCGAGCTGACCCCCAGGGACACCGGTTGGGATGCACGGCTGACGATCGGCGACGTCGTGGGCGAGTTGCCGATCGGACGCGGCCAGTGGCTGGAGGGGGCGTGGCCGGTCGCAGGCGTGCCGTTCGTCTGCGCCGGCGGCTGCCTGGCAGACGGTGACTTCGAGGCGCACCTGCGAATGATCGAGACGCCCCACCACCTCGTTCTCATGGCGGACCGGGGGGCCGGCACGTTCACCGTGCGATGGAACGAGCCGCCGCTGCACGGCTCCGACCCCGCCGCACACTCCCTGACCTGAGCGTCATCGGTGGATGCGGCGCTGGACAGGGCAGGGCAGGCTCTGGCAGGGCTGGCGGCCCCGTGCTAGTCGGCGCGGCTGCCTAGGCTGGCCCGCATGAGCGAACTCGTCCTCATCGCCAACGCGGGCGACGGCACCATCTCGACGCTGCGGCTACACCGGGAACCAGCTCCCCGCCTGGAGCTGCTCGCGACGTCCGACGTCGGGCCGGGCGTCGGCACCTTCGCGATCGACGCCCAGCGCGATCTGGTCTATGCGGCCTTCAAGGGCGACCCGGCCGGGATCGCCACGATGCGCCTCGACCGTGGCGACGGGCAGCTCACCGAACTGTCCCGACGGGCGGTCGACTCCTCGCTCAGCTACCTCTGCCTGGGTCGCGGCGGTTCGGTCCTGCTCGGTGCGTCCTACGGTGGCGGGTTCGCATCGACGTGGCCGGTCGATGGCGGGAACCCGCGCGGGGTGGGGCATCTCGGCGACCCGGTGGCCCGGGTCAGCTTCGCGAACGCGCACTGCATCCTCGCCCACGCCGGTCACGCCTACGTCGTGTCACTCGGTGAGGATCTGGTCGCACAATTCTCTGTGGAGGCCGACGGGAGACTACAACCGCTGGAACCGCCCACGGTCGCCGCGCCGGCCGGGAGCGGCCCGCGTCATCTGGTGATCGACGGGCGCAACGCCTACCTGATGACGGAATTCTCGGGGGAGGCCCTTCGATTCGAGATCGAAGACGACGGCGGTTTGGTCCGCAAGGAGGCGGTGCCTGCCTACGACCCCTCGGCATCGCTCTCGCCCAGCCGCTTCGGGGCTGACCCGGTCGCCGAACACCTCATCTGGGGCGCGGACCTGCACGTGGCCGGGCCGTGGCTACTCTGCTCCGAGCGCAGCGCTTCCACGATCGCGACGCTGCCGATCCGCGACGGCCGGCTGGGGCAGGCGGTGGCGTTTGCGCCGACGCAGCCGCAGCCGCGCGGGTTCGCTGTGACCGCCGACGGGAGCTACGTCGTCGCGGTCGGAGAGTTGGCGACGTCGGCGGCGCTGTCCCGCGTGCAGGATGACGGCCACCTCGCGCAGCTGGACCAGATCCCGATCGGTCGCGCCGCGAACTGGGTGCGCATCGTCTCCTGACGGCTTCTGGAACCCACCGGATCGACGCCCCCCGCAGACCGGGCACGAAGGCACGACAGGTCGCGATGGCCACGACCGGGTGTCGTGCCGGGGCCCCTGCATGGGTTCGCGGCGCGACACTGGTCGACATGGCCTACGACGAGCAACTGGCGGACCGTATCCGCGAGATCTTGGGCGGCGAGCCCGACCTGAGTGAGAAGGAGATGTTCGGCGGTCTGGGCTTCATGCTCAGCCGACGCATGGCGGTCGCGGCCAACAGCGAGGGGACTCTCATGGTGCGCATAGATCCTTCGGAAGCGGACGCGCTCCTGGACGGGGAGCGCGTCCGCTTGGTCGAGATGCGAGGACGTCAGATGCGCGGCTGGCTCCACGTAGAGCCCGAGGTCGTGGCCGGCGACAGGGAGCTACGCGAGATGGTCGGGCGCGGCGCCGCCTACGTTCGCTCTCTGCTCGATTCCTGATGGCGCCGCCGATCCGGGCAGCAGGGTCGCGAATGGTGGCCACGCCCGAAGAAGACGGCCCGGCAGAGGCCTTAGATTGTCCGGTTCGTGTGGTGTCCTGGCGATTATGAGCGCGGTGGTGAATGACAGGGGTTGGGCGACCCACCCGGTGACCCCGGACCGGTTCGAGGACTTCGCCGACGTCATCAACCCGAACCGGCGTGCGACGCATTGCTGGTGTCTCTCGCACCGGCTGCGAATCAGGGACATCGAGGGGCTCGCCTCCTCCCGGGAGGAGGCGATGCGCCGGCTCAGCGAGCGCGCGGTGCCGCCGGGGGTCGTCACCTATCTCGACGGGGTGCCGGTCGGCTGG
>JAUNUZ010000077.1 GCA_030537915.1 Micrococcales bacterium | reverse complement strand
CACGGGGCTCATCGTGCACAAGGGTCGGGTCGTCTCTGGTGAGCTCGGCCTCGGTGACACCGCTCGGGCCACCATCGACGTGGCGCGCCGCCGCTCGGTGTCGCGCTCGCACACCGCCACGCACGTGCTGCACCAGGCGCTGCGCGACGCCCTGTCCGACACCGCGACCCAGGCGGGATCGGAGAACTCCCCGGGTCGTCTGCGCTTCGACTTCAGCTGGAGCAAGCCCGTGCCTGCGAGCGTGTTCGCGCAGATCGAGGAGCACATCAACCAGGTGCTGCTCGACGACCTTCCGGTCGGCGCCGAGGTGATGGACAAGAAGTCGGCGCTGGAGTCCGGGGCGCTGGCGATGTTCGGAGAGAAGTACGGGGACGCGGTCCGCGTCGTCTCGATCGGGGACTGGTCACGCGAACTGTGCGGCGGAACCCACGCGCAGCGCGCCGGCCAGCTCGGCATCGTCAAGTTGCTCGGGGAGTCCTCGATCGGCTCGGGCGTGCGGCGTGTCGAGGCCCTCGTCGGGCTCGATGCCTACAGCCACCTCACCAAGGAGAGCCTGATCGTCTCCCAGCTCGCGGACGTCCTCAAGGCGCGCCCGGACGAGCTCGCCGCTCGCGTCGAGTCGATCGTCGGCCGGCTGCGTGACGCCGAGCGGCAGATCGCGTCGATCCGCGCGCAGGCCGTGCTCGCGCAGGCGGCGAGCCTGGCCGACGGGGCGCGTGACATCGCCGGGGTGCGCCTGGTAGCCCATCATGCCGGTGTCGACGTGTCCGGGGATGACCTGCGCACGCTGGCCCTGGACCTACGCAACCGGCTCGGCGACGCGTGCGCGTCGGTCGTCGCGCTGAGCGCGGTGGCCAAGGACCGACCGGTCATTGTCGTGGCAACCAACGGGCCGGCCCGTGACCTCGGCATCCGTGCCGGTGACCTCGTCAAGGCGGCCGCGACCGCCCTCGGTGGGGGCGGCGGCGGCAAACCCGACCTGGCCCAGGGCGGCGGCATCGATGCGGCTCGCATCCCGGCCGCGCTCACGGCGGTGCAGGATGCTGTCGCGTCGAGGGTCGGCGCAGGCTCGCCGACCCCAGGCCGGTAGGTCGATGCGGCCGGGAGTGCGGATCGGCGTCGACGTCGGCGCCGTCCGCCTCGGGATTGCCCTGAGCGACCCAGCCGGAATCCTCGCCACGCCGCACGCAACCCTGCCGGCACGAGCCGAGCGGCTCGACGGTGCGGCGAGTGGCACCGGCTACGCCCTAGCAGCGCTGGTGGACCTGGCGCGTGAGCGAGAGGTTCTGGAGGTCGTCGTGGGGCTGCCCAGGGGCCTGTCCGGGGTTGAGGGAGCGGCCGCCGCGGCGGCTCGCGACTTCGCCTGCGAACTGGCACAACGCATCAGACCCGTGCCGGTCCGGCTCGTCGACGAACGGTTGAGTACTGTCGAAGCGCACCGAGCGCTGCGCGCGAGTGGCCGCCCGGGCCGCCGCCACCGCGAGGTCGTCGACCAAGTGGCCGCCGTGACGATCCTGCAGACTGCACTCGAACTGGAGCGAGCCTTGGGCAGTGCCCCGGGCGAGGCGGTTGGCGTCCGCAAACCCCGCCACCGCAAAGGAGCGCTTGGATGAGCAGTGACCGCCCCCCCGGGCACGACGAGGAGCCCCGCTCAACCGACCCAATGCCCGAGGGCACAGCCGGTGCCGGCGACGACTGGAACGCCGACGACGCGCAGGCCTGGGACGAGCCGGACATCGTCCGCAGCGGTGACGCCCACGGTCGCGAATCGCGCGACTGGCGGGGCGCCCGCGCCGATGTTCTGACGGAACACGGCTACCACGATGAGCACGAGTTCGATCCGGCACTGGACCAGGACGGATACGCCTACGACGAGGCGCATCCGGCCGGGCTGCTCCAGGACTCGCATCGCCGCGCCCACCGGCCGCTGTGGCGGCGGCTGCTGGTCTACGCCCTCGCCCTCGGCATTCTCGCCGGCGGCGTCGGAGTCGGTTGGGCCGCAATCAAGCCTGTCTACCAGCATTTCACGGCGGCAAAAGACTTCGAGGGCCCCGGCAGCGGCGCGGTGACCGTCGTCGTCGAGCCCGGGGACACCGGTCTGGAGATCGGGTCGAAGCTGGCCAACGCGGGTGTCGTCCTGACGGCCGATGCGTTCGCAAGGGCGTTGGACGACAAACCAGGCGATGAGATCCAGCCCGGCCACTACCGGATGCGCAACAAGATGTCGGCGGCGCAGGCCCTGTCGTTGTTGCGCTCGGGGGCCCGGGACGAGACCCGCGTGACCCTGCGCGAGGGACTGTGGAAGAGCGAGGTGTTCGACCAGCTCTCGAAGGCGACCGGCGTGCCTCTGGCGGAATACACCAAGGCCGAGGCCGCGATCCGCAAGGATCCATCGCTCGTCGGGCTGCCGGCTTCGGCCAAGGGCGCGATCGAGGGGTACCTCTTCCCCGCGACCTACGCCTTCGACCCAGGCACGACCGCCACCGTGCAGCTGCGCCAGATGGTGACGAACGCGATGAAGCAGCTGCGCTCCCTGGGGGTGTCCCCGGGGAACATGGAGCGGATCGTGACGATCGCGAGCCTGGTGGAGTCATCGACAACCGGCTCGCCGTGAAGATGCCGCTCCAGCTCGACTCGACCGTCAACTACGGCGTTCACAAGCGCGCGCTCACGACGTCCGATCAGGAGCGGGCTGACAAGAACGGCTACAACACCTACGTCGTGCAGGGCCTGCCGGTCGGCCCGATCGGCAACCCGGGCGCCACGTCGATCACGGCGGCCCAACGGCCGGCGGACGGCCCGTGGCTCTTCTTCGTCACGGTCAACCCGACGACGGGCGAGACGCGCTTCGCGACGACGCCCGCTGAGCACGAAGTGAACGTCAAGCTCTTCCAGCAGTGGTGCCAGGCGAATCCGGGCAAGTGTTGATCCGCAACCGCGCCGCCGTTCTCGGCTCCCCGATCGAGCACTCGCTTTCCCCGGTGCTGCACCGTAGCGCCTACGAGGCGTTGGGGCTCGAGGACTGGAGCTACGACCGCTTTGCGGTGGGCGGGCAGGGTGAGCCGAGCCTGCGCGAGTTCCTGAACGGCCTGGGGCCGCAGTGGCTTGGCTTCTCGGTGACGATGCCCTTGAAGGAGGACGCGCTCGCGATCGCGGTCGCGGCCTCGGGGCACGCACGCGACGTCGGGGCGGCCAACACCCTGCTGCGCACCCCCCGGGGTTGGATCGCGGAGAGCACCGACGCCTACGGGCTCATGGAGGCGCTGCTCGAGGCGGGGGTAGGACGACCTGGTCGCGAGCCCCGCAGTGCCGTCGTGCTCGGCTCCGGCGCTACGGCCCGCAGCGTGCTCGACGCGCTGGCCCGGCTCGGAGCCCGGCACGTCACCTTCGTCGTGCGCGAGCAGGTGCGCCCTGAGACGGCGCAGCTGGCGCGCCGTCTCGGTCTGGCCGTCACCGAGCAGATCGGCTTGGGGCGCGGTGCCTTGGCCACCCTCGTCGCGCAGTCCGACGTCACAATCAGCACGCTGCCGACCGGGACCCTGCTCGACCTCGATCCGGCCGCAACGGGCTCGTTGAGCGGTCGGGTCGTCCTCGACGTCGTCTACGGAGGCTGGCCGACCGGGTTGGCGCGCTGGGCGCAGGCCGGAGGGGCCCTCCCGCTCAGTGGGCTGGGCATGCTCGTGCACCAAGCGGCCGAGCAGGTCCGGCTCATGACCGGTCGGCAAGCCCCGGTGCAGGTCATGCGGGCGGCGGTCCTGGCCGGCCCGCATTCCAACTCCTGAACTACGGTCCTGCCCAGGGGGCACGGCGTGCGAGCATACGCGGCATGCGTTGGTTGACTGCCGGTGAATCGCACGGTCCCGCGCTCGTCGCGATCCTGGAAGGCATGCCCGCCGGGGTCGACGTGACGAGCCAGACGGTGCGCGACGCCCTCGCGCGCCGACGTCTGGGCTATGGCCGTGGCGCGCGCCAGAAGTTCGAGCAGGACGAGCTCGAGATACTCGGTGGCCTGCGTCATGGGCGCACGCTCGGTTCGCCGATCGCGCTGCGCATCGGCAACAGCGAGTGGCCCAAGTGGGAGACCGTCATGTCGCCCGACCCGGTGCCCGAGATCGACCTCGCGGCCGCAGACGACGTCAACGCGCCCAAGGAGCTCGCGCGTAATCGGGCGCTGACCCGCCCGCGCCCGGGCCACGCGGATCTCGTGGGCATGCAGAAGTACGGCTTCGATGAGGCCCGGCCGATACTGGAGCGGGCATCGGCTCGTGAGACGGCGGCTCGAGTGGCGCTTGGAGCCGTCGCGGCGGCATTCCTGCGCCAGGCAGCGGGTATCGAGCTCGTCTCACACACGGTAGGCGCAGCCGCCTCTGGCGGGCTGAGCCTGCCCGAGCCTGGCGACCTTGCGGCCCTGGATGCCGACCCGATGCGGGCGCACGACGCTGCGGCCTCGACCGCGATGGTCGCCGAGGTCGACGCGGCGCACCGAGACGGGGACACCCTCGGAGGGGTCGTCGAGGTGCTCGGGTACGCGCTGCCGCCGGGCCTGGGCTCGCACGTCCACTGGGACCGGCGGCTGGACTCGCGCCTGGCCGGTGCCCTCATGGGGATTCAGGCGATCAAGGGAGTCGAGCTTGGCGACGGCTTCGTCACGGCCACCCGGCGCGGCTCGGCCGCGCACGACGAGTTGGCGCGCGACGCGACCGGTGCCATCCGCCGCCGTAGCGGGCGGGCCGGCGGCACTGAGGGTGGGATGTCCACCGGTGAGGTGCTGCGCGTCCGGGCCGCGATGAAGCCGATCAGCACCGTCCCGCGTGCCCTGGCGACGATCGACGTGTCCTCCGGAAAGCCGGCGCAGGCGATTCATCAACGCTCGGACGTCTGCGCGGTCCCCGCGGCCGGCGTCGTCGCGGAGGCGATGGTCGCGCTCGTGCTCGCCGACTGCCTCATCGAGAAGTTCGGGGGCGACAGCGTCGCCGAGACGAGGCGTAACGTGCAGGGTTTCCTTGCCTCGATCCCGGAAGGAATGCGGACATGGTGACCAATCGGGTCAATCCCAGGGTCGTGCTCATCGGCCCGCCCGGGGCCGGTAAGACGACCGTCGGGCAGCTCATCGCGCGGCGGCTGGGCCTCGAACTGCTCGACACCGACGCCCTCATCGTGGCGCGTGAAGGCCGCAGCATTCCGGACATCTTCGTCGACTCCGGGGAACCGTACTTCCGTGAGATCGAGCGGGAGGTCGTGGCGCTCGCGCTGCGCGATGCGCAGGCCGTGGTGGCCCTGGGGGGCGGCGCGATCCTGGACGAGGGGACCCGAGCCGAGCTCGCGGGACACACGGTCGTCTTCCTCGACGTGGCTCTGCGCGACGCCTCGCGACGCGTCGGCTTCGATCAGGGGCGGCCGCTGCTCGCCCTCAACCCGCGCGGTCAGTGGCTGGCGCTGATGGAATATCGGCGCCCCCTCTACCAGTCGCTGGCCAGCCTGCAGATCGACACGAACGGCCGCACCTCACAGCAGGTCGCCGACGATCTCGTGTCCAGGTTGCGGGACATCGGGCACGGTTCGGCCGATGAACCCAGCGAAGTGGGCGAACAGAGCCCGGTGGAGTCGGGGCCGGCATGAGCGCGCAGATCGACGTCGTGCACGTAGGTCCGCAGCCCGGCGGCTACGACGTCGTCATCGGATCGCGTGACGTGCCGCCGCAAGTCGACCGGCTGCTCGGCGATCGGGTGCGGCGCGTGCTCGTCATCCACGCGGTCCCCGTGGCCGAGCTCGCGCAGCGGCTGGCCGACGTGCTCGCCGCTCGCGATATCGAGGTGCACCTGCACGCGGTGCCCGACGGCGAGGCCGCCAAGACCGCCGCCGTCGCTGCGCAGTTGTGGTCGGTCCTGGGTGCCGCCGGATTCACCCGCTCCGATGCTGTCGTCGGCGTCGGCGGGGGAGCGGTCACCGACCTCGCCGGATTCGTCGCCGCCACATGGTTGCGGGGCGTCGCCGTCGTCCAGGTGCCCACGACGCTGCTGGCGATGGTCGATGCAGCGGTCGGCGGCAAGACGGGGATCAACACTGCCGAGGGCAAGAACCTCGTCGGCTCGTTCCACGAGCCGGTCGGCGTTCTCGTCGACCTGAGCAGCCTGCGGACGCTGGCGCTCGCCGACCTCGTCGCGGGCATGGGCGAGATCGTCAAGGGTGGCTTCATCGAGGATCCCCGCATCCTTGAGCTCATCGAGGCGGACCCGAAGGCGGCCTTAAACCCGGACTCGCCCGAGTTGCGCGAGCTCGTCGTCCGCAAGATCGCCCTCAAGGCCCGCGTGGTGACGGCGGACCTGCGCGAGTCCGATCTGCGCGAGATCCTCAATTACGGGCACACGTTCGCCCACGCCGTCGAGCAGGTGAGCGGTTACCGCCGTCGCCACGGCGAGGCGGTCGCACTCGGAATGGTGTATGCCGCGCGGCTTGCGCAGCGCGCAGGTCGCCTCGACGACGCCGATGTCGAGCGACATCGGCGGGTGCTGGAGACCATCGGCCTGCCCACGACGTACGAACCGCCGGCGGGCGCCACGTGGCGGGGCCACTTTGCCGCCATGCGCCGAGACAAAAAGACCCGCGGCGACCTGTTGCGCTTCGTCGTCCTCGACGGGATCGGCCGGCCGGGCCGGCTCGAGGGGCCCTCGGAGGCGGACTTGCACGCCGTCTACGACTCGATTCTCGCCTAGCGGAGCGGCTTCGCCTGGGCGCAGCGTTCTCGGCCCGAGGAGACCGGGACCGGGTAGCGCCGCGTGCTAGACCACCACGGGACGTAATCGTCGCGCGCTCCCGATGTTGCCGCCGTGGGCTGGCTCACCTACCGAGGCTAGGAAGTCAGGCCGGCGGACGGACTCCTCCTGGGGGAGGACCTCGACCGGTGCGCCCCCGACCTTTGCCGTCGGCTGGGCGCCTGCGCCTACGACTTTCGTCGGGGTCGACTCAGGGACGGATCAGTCTCTCGACCGATAGCGCCGTCCCGCGGAGCCGGCTGAGAATGGAGGCATGATCGAGGTCGAGAACCTTCGCAAGCTCTACGGCGCCATCCGCGCCGTAGATGACATTTCTTTCGTTGTACCCCCGGGCCGGGTCGTGGGATTCCTGGGCCCTAACGGGGCCGGCAAGTCCACCGCGATGCGAGCCATGGTCGGGCTCACCCCGCCGACGTCGGGGCACGTGCGAATCCTCGGTCTTCCCTACGAGAAGATCCCGATGCCGGGTCGGCATGTCGGCGTCCTGCTCGACGCGGCCGCTCAGCACGACGGTCGCACCGGCCGCGAGATCCTCACCCTCGGCGCGATGATGTGCGGGGCCGCCAAGGGGCGCGTCGATGAGATGCTGCACCTGGTCGGGCTCACCGACAGCGAGGCTAAGCGCCGGGTCAAGAACTACTCCCTCGGGATGCGCCAGCGATTGGGGATCGCCCATGCGCTGCTCGGAGATCCGCAGGTCCTTATCCTCGATGAGCCAGCCAACGGTCTGGACCCGCAGGGCATCCATTGGATGCGCGGCTTGCTGCGACGCTATGCCGACGAGGGCGGCACGGTACTGCTGTCCTCGCACCTTCTGCACGAGGTGGAGGTCATCGCCGACGAGCTCGTGCTCATCGGTCGCGGGCGGATCGTGGCCGAGGGGACCAAGGCCGAGCTGCTCGGCGGGTCCGGATGTCTGGTGCGCGCGCTTGACCCGGCTGCGCTCGAGGCAGCATTGGTGGCGCGCGGCATGCCCGTGCACACCACGTCGGACGGCGCCCTGACCGTCGATGCGCAGGTCGCCGACGTCGGCCGCGCCGCCTTGGACGCGGGCGTCGTCCTGACCGAGCTGCGCCCAGGCGCCGGGGCCGGACTCGAAGACATGTTCCTCCAGCTCACCGCCGAAACCTCGCGGGAAGGAGCCGCGGCATGAACGCCGACAGCTCGACTCACACATCCGACTCGGCCGCGGCGACTCAGGATCAGCGGACCGGCCCGGCCATCAACGCGGTCGCGTCGTCCACCGTGGCGTCCACCCCCCACGGTGCCGGCCAACCACCCGCCAACCGACCTGGGGACCATGAGGCGGTGGACCAGGGTCGCGGACTGCCGTTCATCCGACTCGTGCACGTTGAGCTGCGCAAGCTCGTCGACACCGTTGCGGGCCGGTGGGTCGTCGGGGCGATCCTGCTCCTGGCAGCCCTGGCGATGGCCGCGATCTGGATCTTCGCCGACTCCGCGGACCTGGGCTTCGAGGTCTTCCTCGGTGCCGCCGGCTTGCCCGTCATGCTGCTGTTGCCGATCCTGGGCATCCTCGCCGCGACGAACGAGTGGACGAAGCGGACGGGCCTGTTCACCTTCACGCTGGAGCCGCGCCGGATCCGGGTTGCCCTGGCCAAGCTGCTCGCGGCGCTGGTGCTGGGCGTCATCACCCTGCTCGGCGCGGTGATCATCGCCGCGGTCATGACCGTGCTGGTCGGGGCCCTGAAGGACGGCGCCGGCGGCTGGGCAGTCGACGCGCGTTCGATGTCGGGAAACCTCCTGACCGGGCTGCTCGGGGTGGCTCAAGGCGTCGGGTTCGGGATGCTGCTCGGCAGCACGCCGCTGGCCCTGGTCACCTATTTCGTCCTCCCCCAGGTGCTGCAGTTGCTTCACCTGTGGGATAAGGCCGCCGGCGTCATGCCGTGGATCGACCTCAACGCTGCCACGCTCCTGCTGGGCTCAGGCAGGGAGGACGGGCAGCAGCTCA
>JAUNUZ010000076.1 GCA_030537915.1 Micrococcales bacterium | reverse complement strand
AGGATCGCCCCCAGCATCTGCGCGACTCCAACCGCGTCGATCGATCGAGCGGGTTCGACTCAGATGACCGGCCGCGCTTTGATCGAGACGACCGTACCGATCGCTCTCGCTTCAACCGCGAGGATCGTCGGCAGCGCTTCGAGCGCGACGATCGCCCCGAGCGGCGTCCGGCCCCGCGTCCGCGCCGCGACGAGCACCGGCCCGACCCCTATGGGGAGCGTCTCCGTCAGACGGAGCGGCCCATCGTGGAGCCGGTCCCTGTCGAAGCGGACAACGCCTTCCTCGCTCTGGGCCTGCCGCAGGAACTCGTCAAGCGCCTAGCACGCGACGGGATTGCTGAGCCGTTCCCGATTCAGACCGCTACGATCCCGGACGCGCTCGCGGGCCGCGACGTGCTCGGCCGCGGCCGAACCGGCTCGGGCAAGACGCTTGCCTTCGGGCTACCCATGTTGACGCGTCTGGCGGGCGGCAAGCCGCAGCCGCGGCGCCCGCGAGCGATCGTGCTCGTGCCGACCCGCGAGCTCGCCATGCAGGTGAGCGACGCCCTCCAGCCGCTCGTCCACGTCATAGGGCTGCGCCACAAGCTCGTCGCGGGCGGCATGCCCTACCCGCCGCAGTTCGAGGCGCTGGACCGCGGTGTCGATGTCCTCATCGCCACGCCGGGTCGGCTCGCCGACCTCATCGAGCGAGAGGCCGCCATCCTCGACGCCGTCGAGATCGTCGTTCTGGACGAGGCCGACCACATGGCGGAGATGGGCTTCCTCGAAGCGGTCAGTGAACTGCTCGATCTCGTGCCCCCGGGCGGCCAGCGTCTGCTCTTCTCGGCAACTTTGGACCGCGGTGTGGACGGGCTCGTCGAGAAGTACCTGTCCGATCCAGTGACGCACTCGACTGACGATGGCACGGTCAGCATCGCGACGATGGCGCACCACATCCTGCTCGTCGAGCCGAACCACAAGAAGCTCATCACCGCTGACGTGGCGAACCGTCAGGGGCGCACCCTCGTCTTCGTGCGCACCAAGCTCGGCGCGGATCGCGTCGCGATGCAGCTGCGTGAGCAGGGTGTCTTCGCGGCGGCGCTGCACGGCGGGCTGAACCAGGGGCAGCGCAACCGGGTACTCAACGCGTTCCGTGAGGGCCAGCTGCCGGTTCTCGTGGCCACCGATGTCGCCGCCCGCGGCATTCACGTCGACGACGTCTCGGTAGTCCTCCAGGTCGACCCGCCGGCCGACCACAAGGACTACCTGCACCGCGCCGGTCGCACCGCGCGGGCAGGCGAGAAGGGCACGGTGGTGACCCTGGCCCTACCTCACCAGCGCAAGATGCTGGAGCGCATCGCGCGGGATGCCGGGGTCCCTGCTTCACCGGTCCGGGTCCGGGTCGGGGACGACACGATTCTCGATGCGACCGGCGCCCAGCGTCCCAGCGGTGTGCCCATTCCGGAGGAGCGTCTGCGCAAGCTGCTCGAGCCTCCGCGCCGGCCGGCGGGTCGGCGCTACGGCGGGCCGCGCGTCAGCTCGGGTGGCCGTGGAGGTCGCCCGTGGCGAGGCTCCACCAGCTCCTGATCCGCGGGAAACGGGCACAATGGAGTCGTGGACTCCTTGGCCGGTCGCTTGCTGGTGGCTGCGCCGCGCACTGGCGGCGAAATTTTCCGGCGTAGCGTCGTGCTGATCCTGCATCACGACGAGGCGGGGGCGCACGGACTCGTGCTCAACAAGCCGATTCCGGCCCCGGTCTCGCGGGTGCTGCCCGTCTGGCAGGAACACGTGAGCGAACCGGCCCAGCTCTTCCAGGGCGGTCCGGTCGGCTTAGACACCGCCCTCGGGCTCGTGACGGTGCCGGGCGAGAGCGCCGCGAACCGCGACGACCCGCGGGCGCGCGAACCCCTCGGCATCCGGCTGCTCTTCGGATCGGTAGGCGTCGTCGACCTCGACACCCCGCCGGAGGTCGTCGTCCCCGCCGTCGCGGGGATGCGCGTCTTCGCCGGCTATTCCGGCTGGGGTGCAGGACAACTCGAGGACGAACTCGCCGACGGTGGGTGGTATGTCGTGGCGCCCGAGGTCGGGGACGTCTTCACCGGCCGGCCCGAAGGGCTCTGGGAGCGCGTCTTGCGTCGTCAGCCAGGGCCAC
Source organism: Micrococcales bacterium (assembly GCA_030537915.1). GTDB lineage: Bacteria > Actinomycetota > Actinomycetes > Actinomycetales > Dermatophilaceae > Kineosphaera. The sequence continues at coordinate 6,701 of JAUNUZ010000076.1, read as the reverse complement.
TCGCCTGGGTCGCCACATACCCGGAGGACCCTACCCAGAATTAAGGCTGGGCCGCGCGGGCCTTCCACCTGCGCGCCTCAGATGTGCGGCAACCGCGGACGGAGGTTGAAGTGCGGGCGGGTCACAATTCGGCCACCGGAGGCCAGAGCGTCGCCAAGACTGCGGCCGACGAGCCCCTTCTGAGCGCAGACCGTCAGCAAACGACTCGACAGGTCGTAGCGGTCCAGCTGCGGCTCCGGGCCGTCGTCGACCAACTCGAGCGCCCCCGCGTGGCCGGGCAGGAGGATGATCGATCCCGCGCGCAGGCTCATCGTCGCCATCCGCACGCGCACGTCGTTGTCGACACCCGCGTTCCAGTCCCAGCTCGTCGCACTCCAGATGACCGATGTCATGCCGGCGCGGCGGATCGCGCGCCAGGTCGCGGGGGACTGGTCACCGTATGGCGGCCGGAACCAGCGCACCTCGCGGCCAGCCGCGTCCTCGAGCTCGGCCTTGCCGCGACGCAGGTTGTCCTCGACGGTCCGCGGCGACAGGGCCGACAGATGCCGATGGTCCACACCGTGAAGGCCGATCTCATGACCGGCCGCGATGACCTCGGCGAGCAACTCGGGGTTTGTCCCGACGCTCGTCATCAGGACGAAGAACGTAGCGGTCGCGTCGTGCTCGGCTAGCGCTCGCAGCACGGCCGGGGTGCGCACCAGGGTCGGACCGTCGTCGTAGGTGAAGATCACCGCCGATGCGTGCGAGCGCACCGAACTGACCGAGCCGATGGCGTCGGGAGCGGCTTCCAGGACGCGCATCGCGGCGACCTTGGCGGCGTGGACGAGTGTGGCCGAGGCGGGCATACCTTCATCGTCGCATCCCAAGGGAGACCGGCAACCTGTGCCGCAGGTAACCGGCGCAGGCTGCGCCAACACCCCCGCAAACCAGGAGGGGGCATAATGCCGCACATGACGACGACCCCCTATCCGCAGACGTCGACTCTCGAGCGCACGCAGACGGACACGGAATACCGCACGGACCACGGGGACCACGAGCGGTTCTCGCACTACGTGCGCAAGGAGAAGATCGTCGAGAGCGCAGTGACAGGGGAGCCGGTCACTGCGCTGTGCGGCAAGATCTGGGTGCCCGGTCGGGATCCGAAGCGCTTCCCGGTGTGTCCGACGTGCAAGGAGATCTACGAAGGTCTGCGCCCGCCGCAGGACGGCGGCGAGTAGGCGCAGCGCCACCCAAACGCGTAGGCCACGATGGGTGGCGTGCCGCGACGAGGAAAGAGACAGACCGGTCCCGAGACGCGCGTCCGCCGGGCGGTGGCAACCTATGCCGCCCAGCATCGCGAACTGGAGCGGGTGACCGACGCGTTGATCGCGAATGTGTCGAGCCTTCTTGACGACGCGGGGATCAACTATCTGAGCGTCACCGGGCGCGCCAAATCAGTCGCCTCGTTCGCGGCGAAGGCGGTCCGCGAGACCGGCGGGGAGCGGCTCTATCCCGACCCGTTGACCGACATCACCGATCAGATCGGGGTGCGGGTCATCACCTACCTACGCGGTGATGTCACCGCCGTGGCCGAGGCGCTCACCGACCAACTGAGCGTGCTCACCGATCTCGACATGGGAGAGGTAACGGCCGGGGAGGGCCGCTTCGGGTACGCCAGCCGACACCTCCTGTTGGCCCTGGACGCCCGCGGCCTCGACATGGGTGATCCGCCCGGCGACGGCGCCGCGGTCGAGGGCCTGCGCGGGCGACGCTGGCAGGTGCAGATCCGCACGGTGCTTCAGCACGCGTGGGCGGAGTTCGAGCACGAGGTCCGTTACAAGGGAACGATTCCCGAGGAGCACGTGCCGGACCTGTCGCGTCGGTTCACGCTCGCCGCCGGCCTACTCGAGCTCGCGGACCGCGAGTTCACCGAGATCAGGAATCGGCTGCGATCCGTCACGGACCGGGTCCCCCTCGTCGACGCGACCGACCCCCGGATCAGTGGTGCGGACCTCGCGGACTTCTTGTCGAGCCGCTTCCCCGACACGGGGTGGTCCCGCAGCGACCATTATGTGTGGATCTCCGGGCTCCTGTTGGAGCTGGGCATCGCCTCTCTGGAGGAGCTTGCGGGGCTGCTCAACTCGCTGGACAGCTCGGCCATCGAGGCGAGGATGGCGTACAAGTATCCGGCCGGTGCCGTGCGCCTGCTCGATGACGCACTGCTCGCCGTCTTCGGTCGACGCTACGTGGGGTTGCACGGCAACTCCCACCGCGTTCCGCTGCTCGAGGCCCGGCTGGAGAAGGTGCGCGGACGCCCAGAGCCGCCCGCCTCGTCTACCACCGGTCCTACGTGAGTCTCACCGAACAGGCCATCGTCCTCGCTGCCGGTTTCGGTGCCGGCGTGCTCACCTCGACCGTTGGGGTCGCCTCGCTGCTCAGCTTCCCGGTGCTCGTGGCCTTGGGCATCCCGCCCGTCGTCGCAAACGCCTCCAACACGGTCGGCCTCATCCCCGCCGGTCTGAGCGGATCGTACGGTTACCAGGAGGAACTGCGCGCCTACCCCAGAGTCACCGCGACGGTGCTCGTGACGTGCGCGGTCGGCGCAGCCGGAGGGGCCGCGCTGCTGCTCAGTCTCGACCCGCGCGTCTTCGAGGCCGTCGTGCCGTGGCTCATCCTGTTCACGTGCCTGCTTGTCGGCGCCCAGCCGTGGATCTCGCGGTGGCTGCGCAGGCAACACGATGCCGCGCAACCGCCGCAGCCGCGTACGTCGATGTCGCCGGCCACCACGCTCTTCGCAGCGCTGACCGGCGTTTACGGGGGGTATTTCGGCGCCGGGTCCGGGGTCATGATGGTCGCTGTGCTCGCGCTCGGGCTCGATATCGACCTGCGGATTGTCAACGGTCTGAAGACGCTCGCCGTGCTTGCCGGTAACCTCGTCGCCGGTGCGATCTTCATCGCGGTGGCGCCGCTGCACTGGCCGGCGATCGAGCTGCTCGCGGCGGGATCGCTCATCGGCGGATACATCGGGGCACGGGTGGGTCGGCATCTGCCGCCCACTCTCTTCCGAGTGCTCATCGTTATCGCCGGGGCCCTCGCCGCGGTGTTGCTGTTCTGAACGCAGTCAAGCTGCGGCCTCTCGTCCTCGTGCTCGTACTCGCCGAAGGCCGAGGTCCGCTCCGACTTCCAGTGCCGTGGCGCTGTCCGTCGGCAAGACCCCAGTCTTCGGCGCGAGGTGAGGGCAAGGTGGGGCTAAGGGGTCAGGCCAGGGGCTTGCCGATCTGCTCGCGGATCGCGTCGGTAGCGTCCCAGTCGTTGACGTGCATGCCAGCCGTGACAAGGCCGTCCTCGACCCAGAAGGCACGGAAGTTCAGTGCGTTGACGTCCGCCAGCTCACCTTGGACGACGACCTGGGCGTCCCGGCCGGCCCGCCCGACATACTCCATGCCCAGGTCGTACTGGTCGGTGAAGAAGTAGGGAAGCCGCTCGTAGGGCTCGGCGTGCCCGAGCATATTGCGCGCCGCGACCTTGGCCTGCTCGATGGCGGTGTCCCAATGCTCGACGCGGATGCGCCGCCGCAGCACGGGGTGGTCGTGGTTCGCGATGTCGCCGATGGCGTAGACGCCCGGTCGGCTGGTCTGCAGGGTCGCGTCCACGAGGACGCCGTTGTCGACGTCCAAACCGGCGGTCTCGGCGAGCTCTGTCGAGGGGATGGCGCCGATCCCGACGACGACGAGATCGGCGCCCGCCAAATCATCGGCCGACACGCTGGCGCCGAGCCGCAGGTCGACCCCGTGCTCGCGGTGCAGGTCGGCGAAGACCTGCGCGATCTGCGGACCGAGGACGCCCATCAGCGGCAGAGCCGCAGACTCGAAGACCGTGACCGCGGTATCGGAAGCCCGAGCCGCCGCCGCCACCTCGAGGCCGATCCAGCCAGCCCCGACGATGACGATGCGGCGATCGGCTCCGAAGATCGACTTGATGCGGTCGCTGTCTTCGATGGTGCGCAGGTAGGCGGTTGGCGCGGCCTCGTCTGCCATCGCCAGCCGTCGCGGCTGGGCGCCCGTGGCGATCAGCAACCGGTCGTAGCGCTGCTCGCCCTCCGCGGTCCGGACCACCCGCGCGTCTAGGTCCAACCCGGTCACCGTTGTGGACGTCCGCAGATCGACGTCGTGTTCGGCATACCAGCCTGGTTCGTGAACGAAGGCCGTGTCGATCGACTCGTTGCCGAGCAGGTAGCCCTTCGACAGTGGCGGTCGCTCGTACGGCGGGTGCGGTTCGCTACCGAACAGGACGATCGGGCCTTCGTGGCCCTGGGCCCGCAGTTCGGTGACGGCCGTGCCGCCGGCCAGGCCGGCGCCGATGACGACGATCGTGTCCATGGATGCTCCTTGTGCTGGGTAGGTGAGGGTGCGGTCAGTGTCGGGCAGCCACCGGCCACGCCAATGGGTGCATGTCGAAACGAACGCTCAAACGTTGCAGGGCGACGGCGGCCAGCAGCAGGCCGAAGTCGCGTAGAGCGACGTCGTAGTAGCCCGACAGCACGAGCAGGTTGAGAATGATGCCAGCGAGCCACACGGTCACGACATAGCCGCCGAGCCGGGGATGGAGGGCGACGATGATGCCCGCGATGATCTCGATGATGCCGACGACGTACATCGTCGTGTGCACGGACATAGGGGAGAGGCTAGCGAAGGTGGGCGAGAGGTACTTGTCCCAGTTGACGAGGACGCCGAAGAACTTGTCGAGGCCGAAGACGATCGGGGCGATTGTGAAGGCCGCGCGCAGGATCATCCAGGCCTGGTAAGCAGGGTCGTGGGTGTCCGGACGGCTCCGCGGCTCCGAGAGAGGTTCGGGGCGGCGCGCGGGCCTTGTGTCATGAGCCATGGGATTCTCCAAGTGAGTCGATGACACCGGACTTCCTCCGAAGGTGCGAATCTGCTCGGTCGGGAGGGTCGGTGTGCACCCTGTTGGTGGCCAGTCGGGTCCGCAGTCTTACCGATGATGACCTCGCGCGGCAGCGCTGGGGAAGCGGTCGGCTCGCTACCGGGAACTGAGGTCACGATTTCAGTAAGGTTCGCTCCGCCATCGACAGCAAACTCGGCATGGAAACCACACCGCGCTCGTCCGTGGACCCCCGGTCCGGGGTCACGGTGTCCTTGCCCGTCATCGAGTGGCGACGTCGGCGTCTCGTGGCGTCCGGCTTCGAGGCCTCGCTGGCCGACCATGTCGCCCGCTCCCACATCGATCTGCACGAACTGCTCGCCCTCCTCGACCGAGGCTGCCCGCCCGACCTCGCGGTGCGGATCCTCGCGCCGATCGAAAGGATGGCGCTTCCATCACTGGGCTCGAGTCCGCTCTCGCCCGTGTCCCCGTGGCCGCCGAACTCGACGGTGGCGCCCACCCCGAGAGGTTCGGCGACATGAGCGGAACCCCCCCTGGCAGCACTGACCGCTACGGCGCGAGTGCCCGAACGGCGGACCCGGGCCAAGGTCCCGATCTGCATGATGTGGCGCTCGACTGGGTCGCGGCACTGAGCACGCCCGGTCCGCAGCAGGCCCACGCCCTCGCGGAATTGCACAAGCTCATGCTTCGCGCGGCACGGCACCAGGTCTGGCGGATGCGCTCGCAGCTCGGTGACGTCGGTGACGTGACGATAGATGTGCTCATCAACCAGAGCGCCGACGAAGCCATGGCCGTCCTGCTGCGCAAGCTGCCTACCTTCGAGGGCCGCAGCCGATTCACCACGTGGGCGTATAAGTTCGCGATCCTGCAGACGGCCGCCGAGGTCCGGCGCACGGCTTGGCGCAACAGTGACGTCGATCTGCACGACGTCGACACGATCTGGGACCCGGCAGCATCGCCGGCCCAGGAAGCGGAGGCCACTGATCTCAGCCGCGCCCTCGTCGAGGCGATGATGAGCACCCTGACGTTGCACCAGCGGCGCGTGACGATCGCGCTGGCTGTCGATCTCGTCCCCGTCGACGTCCTCGCCGAACGGCTTGGCACGACGCGGGGTGCCCTCTACAAGACCCTGCACGACGCTCGCTCCCGCCTGCGTGCCGAACTCATCCACACCGGCTACCTCCCGGCGCCTGAAACCCGGCCCGGTCACGACCAGGAAGTCATCTCATGACCCGCCCCCCGAGCCTGACGCGCCAGACCATCGCGCGCCTGCTCATCGACACCGTCCCCTGGCTGTCCTGCGACGACTGCTTCGAACGGATCGACAGCTATGCCGAGGCGCAGCTGTCCGGGAGCGCGATGCGCGATCACCTCATGGACGTGCATCTGCTGGGCTGCCCGAGCTGCGCGGAAGAGGCGCAATCCCTCATCGAGTTGATCACGACAACTCAGGGGATGCGCGCCGCCTACCGGTGAGGATGGCCGCCTGCGATCCACGACGCGTCGTCGCCCAGCCGTAGCAGGGCGCACCCACGGCCGGCCCGTTCCCAGGCCCGGTGCCTAGCCGAGCGATCGGAGCCGCTGCCGTAGCCCGGTCGCGCGCACGACCCGACGCCCGACTGCCGCCCGGATGGCCGCCTCGGACCCCACGATATGTACCCGCTCCTGAGCACGGGTGACGGCCGTGTAGAGCAGATCGCGTGTGAGCAGCGGCGAATCCCTGTCGGGGAGCAAGACGGTGACCCTGCGGGCCTGGCTGCCCTGCGCCGGGTGGATCGTCATCGCGTGCATCGTCTCGACGTCGCCGAGCCGACTCGGAC
>JAUNUZ010000075.1 GCA_030537915.1 Micrococcales bacterium | reverse complement strand
ACGCCACCGCGTTCCCGGTGAGCTGATGCATATCTGAAGGTTGAGGGTCTTGGTCGGGCGACCCTATTATCGAAGCCAGCATCGGGGGGCTCGACGACGGAGTCGCATCTCATCTGCTCGCGCGCGTACTCCGCGGCCTATGAAAGGTACAGCTCGCTTCAAGGAGGCGGTTATGCCCGTTGCCAGGCAAGGCCCATGGAAGGGACCAGCCAAGTCCAGATTCGACAGCCCGAACACGGTGCTCACGCTCGATCGGTTGCGACTCGCGGTCGTCCGCAACACCTCGTCCGCCCGCCGAAGCGGCGACGATTCAGCTGACCCCGTCGTGTCTGCGGCCGCGGCACAGACGCAGTCCGTCAACGAGATCCTGCGTCCACGCTGAGCTCATTTCCTGCGGCAGCGCCAGGACAGTAGCAGCTCAGCCGTCGATCTCCGGGTCCGGCAGGTGAGCCCCCGGCAGGCACCGGGCGACAAGGTCGTGCGCCGGCACCTCACCCTCCAGCTGGCACAGCACTCCGATCCCCCCCGCCCACACCCGGTGGATGAGTAGATAGTCCGGCGGCAGGTTGATCTTGATTCCGGTTCGCCATTCCTCCCCGCGCGGGTCTTGAATTCGGTTCGCCATGTCGCGCAGCCAGGCTCGCCGGAAGACGAAGGTAGGCCCACGCAGCGGTTCGAGGAATGGTGCGAGCAGGTCGAGGACCGACCATGGGTCGAGCTTCATCGAGGGCAGTACGAAGCCCTCGGCGCGCAGCACCTCCAGAAGGGTCGGGGCGTCCTCGCGCAGCGCCGCCGAGACGAGCTGACCCAGCGCTGGGGGCAGACCGTCGGGTAGTTCGTCGACGGCCCCGAAATCCATGACGCCCAGCCGCCCGTCGGGCAGCAGCCGGAAGTTGCCGGGATGTGGATCCGCGTGCAGCAGGCGGGCCCGCTGGGGCGCGCTGAGCAGGAACTCCAGGTAGCGGGTCGCAGCCAGGGCTCGTTCGTCGGGGGTGCCATCGGTGATGATCCGCGAGAGCGGCGTGCCGTCCATCCACTCAGACACCAGGACGGCCCCGCGCTGGTGGACCACTGCCGGGACGAAGACGTGCTCGTCGGAGTCGTAGGCGTCCCCGAACTGTCTCTGTCGGCGGGCCTCAAGGTCGTAGTCCAGCTCATCCTCCACGCGGGCGAGGAGCTCGGCCAGGAGGGGCTGCAGGGCCAGGCCCGGCACCCAGGCCGCGGACACCCGAGTCACCTGGGCGATTCGACGGAAGTCGCCGATGAGGGCCTGGGCGGCCCCCGGGTATTGGATCTTCACCGCAACCTCGCGGCCGTCTTTCCAGATCGCCCGATGCACCTGTCCGATAGAGGCCGACGCCGCGGGCTGATCGTCGAAGAGCGCGAACTTCGTGCGCCAGCGGCCGCCCAGCTCGTCGGTGAGCACACGGTGGACCGTGGCGGCGGGCATGGGAGGGGCCGAATCCTGCAGTTTGGTCAGGGCCGCCCGGTAGGGCCGCGCCAGGTCCTCGGGCATGGCCGCCTCGAGGACCGAGAGAGCCTGGCCGACCTTCATCGCACCACCCTTGAGCTCGCCCAGGACGGTGAAGAGCTGTTCGGCGGTGCGCGCCTGGAGTTCAGCGGTCACGACCTCCGCGGGCCGGCCCCCGAGGCGCCTACCCGCTCCTATCGCCGCGCGCCCAGCCATCCCCAGCGGCAAGCGCGCAAGTTTGGCGGAGCGTACGATCGCCCTGCGCGGCAGCTCTGTCACCACTCCATTGTCACCCGCTGACGACAGGAGTGACACTTCGGGTGGGTGCGCCAGCGATAGTGCGAGACGGCCGGGGACGGAAGCCGGACGGCGCATGCCAGTCCCGCGGGTAGTTCGTGCCCATCGAGCAGGGCGTAGGCGAAGGTCGCCGCCAATCCGGCCGCAAGGGCGCGCAGACCGGTCTCGGCCTCGACGGGGGCCGCGGGTCTGGGGCGGTCTGGCACTAGCTGCGTGAGCAGCGCCGGCCACTGCGGATCCCGGTCGGTGCGGTAGAGATCGAGGCAGCGTAGACACGGCCCGATGCCGCAGATGAGGGGGCCAACCGTGGCCGTAGGGCCGTCGACGACGATCGGCAGGTGAGGTATGTCACGTGTGCGCCAGGGCTCCGCGAGGTGGAAGGGCAGCCCTCCGTTGGCGAGCATGATGACAAGATCCGGTGTCTGGCCCTTCCCGGAGCGCAGCGCTAGGTCGACGGCGCCGCCAGCTAGCGCCCCGGAGTCCACGGTGCCGACACCGCCGTCTCGCAGGCAGGCCGTGAGGTCCTGCGCGAGCCGACCGGCCCCGTCGATGAGCACCCGACAGCCGCGGCGCCGACGCAGGACGGAGAAGCCATCGTCGATGAGACCGTAAGCGCAGGCGCGCGCCGCCGCGTCTGGGGCGAAGGCCAGGATGTCATCGGCCTGATGCGCGCGCAGGTCCCGTGTCGGCGTGGGGCGCTCGACGACGAGCTTGTGTGCGCGCAGCGCGGAGAGCACCGATCCCAGCCGCGTGGAGTCGACAAAAGCGCCGGTCGCTATCTGGCTGGAGGTCGCCGAGGCGCCCTGTGCTGTTCCCGGGCGGGACGGATCGCTGCGGGGGCGCGGCGTGCGGGCGCGGGCAGCGAGCCGGATCAGCTGCTCGATTTCTTCGGCTCGTAGTCCGGCGACCACGACACCGGATCCGTCGACGAGGCCGATCTGGACGCTGTCGGCGCTGCGGCGCAAGACCCGCGCGTGGGCCTGCAGCTGGGGAAGGGGCGGCATCGGGGACCTTTCGCGAAGTGGACTTCGCAGTCTGGTCCGCGCGGGACCCCCGGTGCGGTTCATCCACAGGTTCGCCCTCGCCGGGTGGGCTGGGACAGGCCTGTGGGAACGCATACGTGGGTGACCGGGCCGGAGCTCAGTCGCCCACGTATGCGTGGTGACGCGTCATTGAATCGGCACGCCTGGCGCCCCACCGGTCGGCCAGGCATTCCGACAGCCGGTCGGCCTTGTCAGGCCTTGCCGAGAATACGGTTGAGGCTCGTACCGCAGACCGGGCACTTGCCCTTGGCCATGCGACGGCCGTTCGTCTCGACGACGTTGCCCTCCGCCTCGCGCTTCTCCTTGCACTTGACGCAGTAGAAGTCGCCCTTGTAAGTCTCACCGGTGTCGGTCATAAATTCTTGTCTCCTCGTGGCTCGTGCCGCAGTCGCGGCCCCAGGACCAGGCCACACTAGACCAGCGCGGGCCAGGCCACGGAGGTCAGGCCCTGCTACGTGTGTCGGGGAGGGGCAACTCCTACCCAGGAACGTCGAAGGGGTCGCTCCCCGCGCGTCTCCGGCTCGGGCGGAACCAGGCTGGCTATCCTCGCGAGACGGGATCGCCGCGGCGATGACCTCGGGTGCGCGGACAGCGACCGTACGAGCTGAACGAGACGAGGTGGGCGGATGAACGCAAGCGTGGAGGTCCGTCGCAGCGCTCGGCGGCGACGCACGGTCAGCGCCTATGAGGAATCGGGTCGGCTCGTCGTTCTCATCCCCGCGACCTTCAGCCGGGCGCAGGAGAAGCACTGGGTCGACCGGATGAGCGAACGGGTCGCCGCGAAGCGGGCCCGGCGCAGCCCCGGGGACACCGAGCTCGCCACCCGGGCGGTCGCGCTGTCGAAGCAGTATCTGGGCGGCCGAGCCCGGCCGATCTCGGTGCGCTGGGTCGCCAATCAGCAACGACGCTGGGGCTCATGCACGCCGGCCGCCGGCACGATCCGCGTCTCCGATCAGCTGCGGGGAATGCCGAGCTGGGTTTTGGACTACGTTCTGCTGCACGAGTTGGCGCACCTCCTGGAGCCCGGACACGGGCCACGCTTCTGGGCGCTCGTGGCCGGCTATCCACGGCTGGAACGTGCCCGCGGCTACCTCGAGGGGGTCGCGGCAACGGCCGGCCTGTCCATCGACCCCGACGACACCGACGGCCCTGACTCCGCCGATGATGCCCAAGACATCGAAGACACCGTGGGAGTTTGAGCTGCGACGAGGGTGAGAGCAGCTTCAGCGCCAGAGCGCCACGATGGCCAGCAGCGCCACGCTCGAGGCGATCTCGCCGAGCCCGACGGCCAGGGGTCGGATAGGGCGACCGGCCAGCGCCCAGGCCCGCACAGTCATGACCGCGAAGAAGACGGCCAGCGTGGCGACGGCCCGGTGATGGAGCCCGGGAGGCAGTGCCGGGCGCAGGGCGATCGCAGCGGCCAATGCGGTGACCACGGTGTGATAGCCCACGGATGCCCACACATATCCGCTCCGGCCCCGCTCGCGGATCATCGTCTTGACGTAGAGAGCCGTCCCGAAGAGGTAGGCGAAGATCGCGGCCGTGACGGCCCACATCGTCCGCCAGCCGACCTCGATGGTCCCGCCCGGGTCATATCCCGCCTGATAAGCAACAAGCGCCAGGAGACTCGCGGCCAGGATCGTCACCGCGTCGTTGCCGAGGTGACGATCGCGCCGCCGCCAGGAAAAGAGCAGGCTCAGCAGCGCACACCCGATGAAGACCGGCGCCCAGACGAGCAGATCCGCCCGGACGAGCACGAGGGCCAGGATCAACGGCGCGGCGAGGCTGCCGTAGGCGAATACCGGAGCCCGGTAGCGCGACCGGAAGCCGGAGGTGGCCCATCGGCCTGCCGCCTGGAAAGCGAGGTAGCCGGCGAGGCACGCCGCGAGCAGCAGCACGTGAATGCGATCGCCCCCCGAGCGGACCACCCCGGCGGCCAAGGGGAGCAGCAGCATCGCCCACGCGCCGTGCTGCCGCGGCATCCACCCCGGGGATCGTCGGCGCTTGGCCGCGCTCATCTCGGCTCGCCCGCCCGCAACCGTGCACGGGCGGCTTCGACCAGGGATCCGACGGCCAAGTCGTCGGGCAACGCGTCGAGGGGCCACCAGCGCACGGCGTCGGATTCGGCGCTGCCACGCACTGCGCACACCCCATCGGTGACGGCCAGGAATTGCACGTCGAGATGCTCCCGGCAGCGACCGAACGCGGCTTCCAGGCGGTGCCGATCGAGCCGAAGTGGCACCGGGTCGAGTCTGAGCTCAAGGAGCCCCGTCTCCTCCTGCGCCTCCCGCAGGGCGGCCGACGCGAGGTCGGCATCGCTGCCCTCGAGGTGACCGCCTGGCTGGAACCAACGGCGCCCCTTGCCGTGCAACACAAGGGCCGTCCTAGTGAACGCCGCGTTGACGACAAGCGCGCCCGCGGTCAGATGCTCCGGCGGGCCCGCCTTGGCACAAGCCCCTGGGTGCTGCTCCAGGTGCGCCAGGTAGTCCGCACGCAGGGCGTCCTGGCCGGCCTCGGGCGCATCCCACCCAGCGAGGAGGTCGACAGCTCTGTCACGAAGACGCCCGAAGCCGGGATCCAGTGGTGGGGTGGGGGAGTCAGCCGCATCATCGCGTGCGGTCACGAGCGCGAGTCGCCGTTTCCCGCCTCCTCGTCGAGCAGCCGTGCGAGCGCGGCATCCATGTCGTCCATCTCGGGGTCGAGGGACCCGGCGGTGCCAGCCGGGCGCGCGGGCCCACCCGAAGCGCCCGCCGCCGGGGACTCTGTCGACGCGGTTGTCTGCGCAGACGGGCCCGACGACGGGTCCGAAGAGGCGGGGTCGGGGGATTGGCTGCCGGACGCTCGTCGGATGCGCTCGACGTATCCCAGCGGGTCGTCCAGATCCGCGTCGCCCGGAGCGATGTCGGGGTGCTCCCAGGCGGCGTCGCGGGCAGCCGCGCCGCCGGCACTCTCCAGGGCGGCGAAGAGGTTGGCCGCGTCCCGCAGGCGACGGGGGCGCAGCTCCAATCCGACGAGGTGGTGGAAGGTGTGCTCGGCCGGGCCGCCGCTCGCGCGGCGCCGGCGAACGGCTTCACCCAGGGCCGCAGCCTGGGGCAGGTGGCCGGCGGTGGCCCGATCGGTGACGACGTCCAGCCACCCCTCGACAAGCGCCAGGAAGGTTTCGAGCCGTACGAGCGCCCGCTTCTGGGCCTCGCTCGGGACGGGGGAGAAGAGCCCGTTCGCGAGTGCTTCCTGGATCGCGGCAGGGTCGGAAGGATCGATGCCGGTGAGCTTCGCCTCGATCCCCTCGGTGTCGACGCTGATGTCGGAGGCGTAGGCCTGGACCACGGAGACGAGCTGCGGGCCGAGCCAGGGCACATCCGCGAAGAGCCGGGCGCGCGCTGCTTCACGGACCGCGAGGTAGAGCAGCACTTGCGCCTCGTCCACCCCCAGGCCCTCGCAGAAACGGCTGACATTGGCCGGAAGGATCGCGACGCTGCCGGCGGGCAGGAGCGGGAGACCGACCTCGGTGCCGCTGACGACCTCGCCTGCCAGAGCCCCGACGGCCTGGCCGATCTGGGCGCCGAACATCGAGGCGCTCATCTTCTCCAGCATCGGCTCGAGCTGCTGCATGAACGCAGCCATGCCGCCCGGGCCGCCGAGCGCGCCCATCGGGTCCGCACCGCCTGGCATGCCGGGCAACCCCGGCAGGTCACCGGACTCCATTCGCTCGCCGAGGTCGCCGAGCTGGCCCCTTAGCGCGGACGTCATCGCCTTGTTGACTGCGAGCGCAACTGGGCCGACGAGCTTGCCCCACGTGGGCATCGTCCGGTCGACCCACTCGGCGCGGCTCAGGGCCACTGCGTGCAGCTCGGAGGCCGAGATCGAGGTGACCTCATCGAGCCATAGGTTCGCCACGCCGACCGCGTCGCCGACCGCCTTGCGCTGCCGGTCATCGACGAGCGCGTCGCCCCCGGCGGCCACCGTCTTGCGCGCCATGTCCGTGCACAGCTCGAGGTTGAGGCCGTCGGTCGGCGAGGCGCCGAACATCGCGGCGAGCTGGCCGGCAATCGAGCTGATGGCGTCCCCGGAGAGGTTGAGGTCGAAGGCCTGCATTGCCTCGGCCATCGCCGGATTGCTCTCCGCGTCCGACAGGAACTGCTCGAAGAGGCGGCGCATGTCGTCGGGGTCGGGCTGGGGATTCTGACTCTGCGACACGACCGGCTCCTTGAATATCAGTGTGGGTGTCAGGTGGCAGCGGGTGGAGGGCAAGTTCCTGCGAAGATGTCCCTAGGTAGGTAACCACGGGAGGGTTTGCTTGAGTTCCGCAGCCGGCACATCTCGGAGCGGTCACGGCGCTCGGCTGTGCGTCATGGGCGTCGAGGGGCGCATCGCCCGACAGGTCGTCAGTCTCTCCCGAGAACGTCTCGGCGTCGAGGCCGTGACGACATCGCTACGTGCCCCCGGCACTGCGCGAGCCGTCGTCGTCGACCCTGATGAGGGGCCGCCCAGCGGTGTCCTCCAGGCGCTCGGTGGCCACGGCGCCGACACCGTCGTGCACGTCGCGCTGAGCACTGACCTGACCCTGGACCTGCGGCTCGAGACCCCGAAGCGGCGAGACGGCCTGATTGACCTGACCCGAGCCGCCTTCGCTGCGGTGGCTCCCGGCGGTCACCTGATCGTCGTCACTTCGACGCGGGCCTATGGGGCGCGCCCGGACAATCCGATCCCCCTGCCCCCGGATGCGCCACTGCGCGCGCAGGACGACGGCGGCCTCGTCGGAGACCTGCTCGTCGTCGAGGCGGAGGTCGCGCGGCTGCACGCTGCGCGGCCGGATCTGCGGGTCACCAAACTGCGGTCCGCCGCCGTCGTCGGTCCCGGCGTCGACACGACGATCACCCGGCACTTCGAGACGCCGCGGCTGCTCGTCCTCGGCGGTAGCGAGCCGCTGTGGCAGTTCGTCCACGTCGATGATCTTGCCAGCGCCGTGCTCGCCGTGATCACCCACGAACCGGCCGGTGCGCTCGGTCCTGTCGTCACGGTCGGCGCTCCGGACCCGTTGACTCAGGAGCGTGTCGAACAGATCAGCGGGAAGCGACGACTCGTGCTGCCGGCCGTCACGGCGCTGGGTGCCGCGCAGCGCCTACAGGCCGCGGGCCTGCTGATCACCTCCGGGGCGGATCTCGATTTCGTGCGCTATCCCTGGGTCGTCTCGTGCGAGGCCCTGGAGTCGATCGGCTGGGCGGCCCGTTTCGACAACGAGGCCTGCGTTCGCGTCATGGTGGAGCAGATCCGGCGCAACCGTGCTGTGGCGGCCCTGCGCCGGGATGCGGCACTCGGCACGGCGAGCGCCGGGGTGGCTCTGGTCGGGACGGCCGCCCTGCTGCGCCGACGCCGTCGCCGCGGGCTATGAGCGCGGCACGAACCGGTGCTGACCGACAGGGTCGCAGCCGAGCAGGACGGATAGGTGAGGATGAGGCACATGACGCCCGAAGCGGAACTCGACCCGGTGCGTCTCGTCGCGATCCAGGAGGAACCCCTGCGCAGCGGCGCGATCATCGACGCGGTCTGCGCGCCCGGTGTCGGCGGGATCGTCACATTCACGGGGGTTGTCCGCGACCACGCTAACGGTCGGGGGGTGACCGCGCTGGAATACACCGCGCACCCCAGCGCGATAGAGGTTCTAGGAGCCGTCGCGCGAGAGGTCGCCGGGCGCCCCGGGGTGCGCACGGTCGCCGTGGCCCACCGCACCGGACACCTGTCCATCGGCGATCTGGCAGTCGTGCTCGCGGTGGGCGCCGCGCATCGCGGCGAGGCGTTCGAGGCCTGCCGGGTCTTCATCGACACTCTCAAGGAACGCGTGCCGATCTGGAAGCACCAACTCTTCGACGACGGGACCGATGAGTGGGTGGGGACCCCGTGACGCGGGCGCCCTGGCGCCTGTCAGCTCGCACCCGCAACCACCTGCTGGGGCTCCTGGTCATCCTCATCCTGGCCATCGCCAGCACCCTCTATCACCCGCCCTACGTCATCCTGCGGGCCGGACCGGCGATCGACACCCTGGGCCGTAGCGCCCATGGCGAGCTGGTCTCGGTCTCTGGGTTGAAGACATATCCCACGACGGGAGCCCTCGACTTCACGACGGTGGCGCAATACGGCGGCCCGGGCTTCGAAATC
>JAUNUZ010000074.1 GCA_030537915.1 Micrococcales bacterium | reverse complement strand
GACCAGGGCCGGGTCGTCGAGCTCGTGCTCGATCGTCCCGAGGCGATGAACGCGGTGTCCACGGCGATGGCGCAGGCCATCGGCGCGGCGTGCGCACAGCTGAGGGCGCAGGCCCTCGCGGGAAGCGTCCGGGCGGTGATCGTCACGAGCAGTCATGCGAGGGCGTTCTGTGTCGGCGCCGACCTCAAGGAGCGCAAGAGCTTCACGGACGCCGACCTCATGGCGCAGCGGCCGATCGCGCGCGCGGCCTACGCAGGAGTCCTCGACCTGCCGGTGCCGGCGATCGCCGCCGTCGATGGCTTCGCTCTGGGCGGCGGCTGCGAGATCGCGCTGAGCTGCGACATCATCGTTGCCGGACGCGACGCGACGCTCGGCCTGCCCGAGGTGTCCGTCGGCGTCATCCCCGGCGGTGGCGGCACGCAGCTGCTGACCCGCCGCGTCGGTTCATCGACGGCAGCGCTGCTCATCTTCACCGCCGAGCGCCTGACCGCCCAGCGCGCCCACGACCTGCGCGTCGTCGATGAGGTCGTCGACGCCGGATGCGCGCGGGATCGCGCCCTGGAGCTCGCAGTGGTCATCGCGGCGCATTCGCCGGTCGGCGTCCGCAATGCCAAGAAGGCCATCCGGTTGGGGTCGGGTGTCGACCTCGCCGCGGGGCTCGAGATCGAGGATGCCTGCTGGCGCGCCACCGCATTCTCCGGGGATCGGCGTGAGGGCGTGGCCGCGTTCAACGAGAAGCGGCGCCCCGACTGGCCCGGCATCTGAGGCGACCGTCGTGGGCCGGCGCCGCCTCTGAAGGGGACCGGGGCAGACCGGCTTCGTACCCGAACCTCTCTGCGCGGGAACCGCATTGGGCCTGAACGGCTTCGGTGGATCCTGGGCCGAGTCGCACCCGGGCTTGGCGGGCGGCCCTCAACGCCTCGGTCCGCTGGTCAACGTGATGATGGTGACAGCTGGGTAGCTGCGCTTGTGCCGCTCATTCCCCCTACGATGGCGGCATGACGAGAGTGCTTCTGGCGGAGGATGATTCCGCGATCAGTGAGCCTCTGGCCCGGGCGCTGCGCCGGGAAGGCTACGACGTCGTGGTGTGCGCCGACGGGGAACACGCCTACGACGTCGGCAAGACCGGTCCGGACCTCGTCGTCCTCGACCTGGGTCTGCCGCTGATGGACGGCCTGGAGGTATGCCGGCGGCTGCGCGCCGACGGCCGGACCGCGCCGATCCTCATGCTCACTGCACGCGCCGACGAGGTCGACACGGTGGTCGGGCTCGACGCGGGTGCCGACGACTACGTGACGAAGCCCTTCCGGCTCGCTGAGCTGCTCGCTCGGGCTCGGGCCCTGCTGCGGCGCACCGCCCCTGGAGCAGACGACGGCGATGGCGTCCGGCTCGACACCCAAGCGCGCCGGGCCTTCGTCGGAGAAGACGAAGTGCAGCTCACCGCCAAGGAGTTCGATCTCCTGCGGGTCCTCCAGCGCGAGCAGGGCAGGGTTGTCTCACGTGAGCAGCTCATGCGCGAGGTGTGGGCAACGCATTGGTACGGCTCGACGAAGACACTGGACATGCACGTGTCGGTGCTGCGCCGCAAGCTCGGCGATGACGTCACGCGACCGCGCTTCATCACGACGGTCCGCGGGGTGGGCTTTCGTTTCGAGCACCCGAAGGACCAAGGCTGAGCCGTGCGCGCTGCGCTCCTGCGATCGACCCTCTACGCCGCATGTATCTGCCTGGTGCTGCTGCTGGTGCCGCTCGCGGCGTGGCTCGCGTTGCGGACGGTGGGACCCGAGGGGGGTGGGCTGATCGTCACGCCCGAGGTGCTCGTGCCGCTGAGCGTCGCGATGCTGGCCCTGCTCTTCCTCGGATTGTCGGTCGTCGTGCGGGACCAGGCCCGGCGCATCGCCGACCCCCTCGTGCAACTCGCTGAACAGGCCGAACGCCTCGGCGCCGGGGACACCCGGGTCATCCCGCGGCCCTGCGGCATCGCGGAGATCGATGCGGTGTCGGACGTCCTGGCGCGCAGCGGCCGCAAGCTGTTGACGATGCTCTCCAGCGAGCGCCAGTTCGCTGCCGACGCCTCCCACCAGTTGCGCACCCCACTCACCGCGCTGCTCATGCGCCTGGAGGAGATCTCGATGACCGACGATCTCGAGGTCGTACGGGAGGAGGCGGCGAGCGCGATCGAGCAGGTCGAGCGGCTCGGTGACACCGTCGCGACGCTCCTGACCCGGGCCCGGCACACCACCGAGGCGCCTCAACCCGTGCGCGTCAATCGGGTGTTGGCCGAACTGCAGCGGGCATGGCAACCCGCGTACGAGGCACGGCATCGCTCGATCCAGGTGACGGGCGAGCGTGGGGTCAGCGTCTTCGCGACCGACGCGGCGCTTGGGCAGATTCTCGGCACCCTCGTCGAGAATTCGCTCGCGCACGGCGACGGGACCGTCCGTATCGAAGTACGTCACTCCGGGCCGTCGATCGTTATCGAGGTGAGCGACGAGGGGGCGGGGGTGCGTCCCGACCTGGCGCCCTTCGTCTTCGACCGCGGGCAGAGCACGAAGAGCAGCGGCCTGGGTCTCGGGCTCGCGCGGGACCTCGCCGAGGGCCACGGTGGGCGGCTCGAGCTCGTCCGGCTGCACCCGGTGCTCTTCGCGGTCTTCTTCTCCGCGGTCGAGGACGACTAGCCGCACCCGTCCCTTTCGCGGTGGGTTGGCCTCTTGGGCCGAGGCTCAGGCTGTCGTCATCGCCCTTGCCTGCACGTCGCCCTCGGGAGGGGCTCGCGATTGGCTTGGATGCCCCCGGTGTCCGTCGATGCGTTGAGCGAGGAATCTCAACTGCCACGGAAGGCACTCTCATGCGCTCTCGCCCTCTCACCGTCGTGCTACCCGTCGCAGCCCTAACCGCCGTGACGCTCATGGCGGCGCCATTGGCGAGCGCGGCGACCCTCGCGACGCCGCCCGTGGCGAGCGCGTCGACCACCGCTGTCCGCATTGGGGCGCTCGCCTCGGACCGCTACCCGTGCCGCGGTTACGGTGCCTTCGATGTGGCCAACACGCCGGCCAAGGTCACTGCCAACACGTTCACGTGGGAGTACGGCACAGCCAAGGTCGGCGACGGGCGCAACAACATCAACTGGAAGGCCGATCCCTACCAGAAGCCGAGCTGGCGGACCTGGTTCCACGCGCTCTACTGGACCGGTTCGCTCATCAAGAAGTCGACGCAGGGGATCACCAAGGACCGCGACCCGAAGGCCATCGACACAGCGGTGGCCATCGCGCAGGACTGGGTGGGCGACAACCCCTTCCCTTGGCCGACCGGGCCCGGACCGGGGAACGCGACGATGACGCGCACCGACCACCTACTGTGCCTGCGCGGCGCTCTGGAGAAGATGGGCAAGCCCGTCCCGCGCTGGCTCGACACCTCGCTCATCCAGCACGCCCAGTGGCTCAAGTCCAACATCTGGCCTGATCACAACGTCGGCACAGACCAGCTCATCGCGATGCTGGGCGTGGGCTGCGTCCTGGGCCGCGCCGACATCCGCACCGACGCGGCGAACCAGTTGGCGCAGCGCATCGGTCGCGTCATCGACGCGCAGGGTGCCAACAACGAGCAGGCCGTCGGCTACGCCCGGTGGAACTACGAGCTGTGGGGCGCCGCCCAGCGCGCCATGGAGTCCTGCGCAGTCAACTCCACCGCCATGAAGACGATTGCCTCGCGGCGGGCGGCGGCCATGCGCTTCCTGGACCAGGCCACCGCACCCGACGGGACCCTCGCGCTGCTCGGCGACACCCAGGCGCTACGCCTGGACCCGGCGAAGAGCCCGGCCCAGGCGTGGATCCGGTCGAACGGTACGGCGGGGGCGCCTGCACAAGCGCGCGTCGCGATCTACGCGGCGGGATATGTCTTCGGGCGCTCCGGCTGGGGATCGGCGACGCGCCGGCCGAGCCAGGAGTCGTTCTACACACTGCGCTACGGGCCGAAGCGCGTGGGCCACGGACACAACGACCACACCTCGTTGACCTGGGCAACCCGCGGGCGCAACATCCTCGTCGACCCGGGCGTGGGGGAGTACGTCAACGACGCGTGGCGCGACTTCTACACCGGCACGACGGCCCACAATCAGATGGCGACCCCGCAGATGAAGACGTCTCCGGCGACCAGGCTCGTGAAGTCCTCGCTGTCGGCGAAGGCGGATTCTTTCCGATTCGCGGACACGCCCTACAAGGGTGCGGCGCGGATGCGCGACGTCATCGTGCTCTCTGACCCGGACATCGTCGTGACCTTCGACCGGATCAAGGCACCTAAAGCGACGACCTTCACGCAGTACTGGCACCTGCCGCGCGATCAGGCGTTGCGCGTCCGGGGCACCAAGGCGACGGCACGGAAGGCGGGCGAAGCCACGGTGACGACACTGCTCGGGCTACCGGTCGGCGCTACCGCACCCACCGCCTTCGGCGCGGCGCGCGGCTCGAGGAAGCCCGTGCAGGGCTGGGTGTGGGTAGACCCCTTCCACCGCTACCCCGCGCCCGTCGCGACGGTGACCCGCAAGGGCACGGCGGCCACGATCGCAACCGCCGTCGTGGTCGGCCCCGGGAACGCTCCGGTCTCGGTCTCGACGAAGGTCTCCGGAGCGACGACGACCTACACGTTCGGGGTCGGTGGGCGGTCCGCGACCGTCAGCCTCGCCGGCGACGGGACTCTGCGTCGGGGGCGCTGACGTCGGTCTTGCTCGGCGCCTCGGCCTCGGTCTCGGCGTGCGGCACGGGTGGTAGGTCGGAGAGTTCACGGACGAAGACGAACTGCCGGTAGGTCCAGAAGCGAAAGACCGTGCCGAGAACGATGCCGACGAGGCGAGCCGCCGTCTGCGCGACGGGCCCGGCCGCGTGCAGGACATCGATGGCCAGGGCGACGCAGCCCATCGTGATGAGGGCACCGATCGCGTTGAACACCGTGAAGAGCACGATCTCCCGGCGGAGGTCGTCGGGCCGTTTGTCGCGGAACGTCCAGTAGCGGTTGCACACCCACGAGAAGACCGAGGCGATCGCCGTCGCCACCAGGGAGGCGAATTTCTCGTGACCGGCGAGGGGGCCCGCGGCGCCGAACCCGTGGGTGAGCAGCACGAACGCGCCGTTGTCGACGAAGATCCCGATGGTCCCGATGACGCCGAACTTCGCGAACTCGGCCGACAACAGGTCCCACCAACCGCGCACACGCGCGATCGCACCGGTCGGCGGGTCGCCCGAGGTGCGCTGCATGGTGTCCTTTTCGCTCGTAGAGCCACCGAGTCTAGAGGCGCGGCGCCGCTGCTTCGGCGCAGCGCCGCTTCGAGCCTCAGGCGCGCAGGTCAGCGGCTCGTGCGCGATCGGCCCGCAGAGCAGGTCGTGTGCTGCCTGAGATCCCCCATTGCGGTCCTTTGGTCCCTGGTGGGCTGGGGTCAGCAGGATTACCAGCCGGTAACAGTCAGTTCGTTAGTGCTTGACCGATAGCGAACTGACACTGTCCGATCGGCATCGCCGGTGATCATCGCCCGACGGGCTCGGCCCGGGTGCAGCCTCACCGCGGAGCGTCGATTCGTCGAGCCGAGAAGACGTCGGGTGGACATCTCGGGCAGAACACCGGCATGCCCGGCCAGCCCTGCACACGAAGCAGCAGAGCGACCTCGGCCGCAACCTCGCAGGGCTCGCCGAAGCAGTCTTCCCAGCCGTAGCGCAGCGACTTCTGACCCGCCACGGTATGCACGTTGTCGCGGCGCCAATCCCGGAACCGACCCGGACCGACATGGCCCACGAGCCCGTCCAGCTCGACGATGATGCCGTAGGGGGAGTAGCGGTTGTCCAGGAGCCGGGTCCCCGCCCGCAGCTGTCGTGTGGCTACCGGCAGCCCGTGGGCTTGCTCCACATCGCGTCGATAGAGGCGTTCCAACTCGGAGGTGGCCCCTTCGACGTGGCCCTGGAGAACCGCGAGCAGCGCTCGCCGGTGTCGTGCGCGGGGGCGTCCATCCAGGGCCTCTACCAGGGCGGCCGGGGTGGTCGCGCGGCGCTGACAAGCGCGATCGACCCAAGCGATGGCGTCCGCTCGGTTGGTCAGATCGCACAGGTCCAGGACGGTTTGGGCGACCGGGGTGCAGGGCGCGATGCCCCTCTCGCAGGAGTCCGATCGTGAGCTGCGGACGAAGCGGTAGCCCACCGCGCCGACCGCTCTGCGGGCAGGATCGACGTGGACGTCGATGTCGAGCGCCGGACCGAAGGTGAAGCGCGTGGCTCGACCCGGCGGCGCCGGCTCGTCGCTGGAGTCCGCGAGTCCCTGCACGACCGCCGCTGCGAGCCCGCCGATGCGGGCGGGTGAGTAGGGAGCCTTGCAGTGCGGGCCGCCTTCGCCCATGAGGATTCCGGCCCACAATCGGGCGGGCCAGGGGGGCACCGTGCCAGGGCCAGAGGCAGTGGCCAGGTAGATGCCCGGAGCCAGCCTGAGCCACTCCCGGGACCAGCGCGCGGTGACGGTGGCCCCGACCCCGGCGCTTCTGATCTGGGCGCGGGACAGCACTCCCGACTGAGCCTCGGCGAGCCGCACGAGGGCCTGCGGCAAAGGGGTGCGGGGGATCACGCACGCAAGCCTCACGATTCCCGCCGGAGGGCCTCGGTAGAAAAGGGATTTGCCTGTGGACGAGGCCTCGGCCTAGCCGGGGGTGTGGATGGGCTGCGCCGTGGGGTCAGGACGAGGAACGGCGGTCGCGCAGGGCCGCGCCCTTGGCATGGGCTTGGTCGCGGAGGTCTTCTTGGAAAGCGAGCATTCGTTGGCGGACATCGCGGGCCAGGTCGCCCTCACCGGCCGCGACGATCCGCGCCGCGAGCAGCCCGGCATTGCGCGCGCCGCCGATCGAGACCGTGGCGACCGGCACGCCCGCGGGCATCTGCACGATCGAGAGGAGCGAGTCCATCCCGTCCAGGTACTTCAGCGGGACGGGCACGCCGATGACCGGCAGCGGCGTCACGGCGGCGAGCATGCCGGGCAGGTGAGCGGCTCCGCCTGCACCGGCGATGATGACGCGAAGCCCGCGGCCGGCGGCCTCCTGCCCGTAGCCGATCATCTCGGTGGGCATGCGGTGCGCCGAGACGACGTCGGCCTCGTAGGGGATGCCGAACTCGGCCAGCGCGGCGGCGGCCGCCTCCATCACCGGCCAGTCGCTGTCGCTGCCCATCACGACGCCGACGATCGGGTGGTGGTTCGCGCCTGGCTCGGGGGCCGGGTCGGGTGCACCGGGGACGAGACCGGTCTGGCTCATGGTGTGCTCCTTTGCTGGCTAGCTCCTGCGGGGAACACCGCGCGCCGGTGTCGCGTCTGTCGCGTCTGTCGCGTCACTCGCGTCACTCGCGGACCACGCCGCGCAGGAAGTCGGCGGCATGCTCGGCCCGCTCGCGCAGCTGCGGCAGGTCGTCACCGCACACCGTGACGTGGCCGATCTTGCGGCCGGGGCGCACGCCCTTGCCGTAGAGGTGCATCTTGAGGCCCGGGTCGCGGGCGAAGAGGTGCCGGTAGGTCGAGTACAGCTCCTCGTCGTCACCACCGAGCACATTGCCCATGACGCTCCAGCGGGTGCGTGGCGACGGATCGCCCAGCGGCAGATCCAGGACCGCGCGAAGGTGCTGCTCGAACTGGCTCGTCACCGCGCCGTCGATCGTCCAGTGGCCGCTGTTGTGCGGGCGCATCGCGAGCTCGTTGACGACGAAGCCGGGCGTGTCGCCTACCGCGAAGAGCTCGACGGCCATGACGCCGGTGACGCCGAGTTCGCCGGCTATACGCAGGCCGGCGTCGATCATCGCGGTGGCGAGGTCGTCGTCGAGTTCGGGTGCGGGGGCGAGGACTTCGGTGCAGATGCCGTCGGTCTGGACGGTCTGGACGACCGGCCACGCGCAGGCCTGGCCGCTCGGGCTGCGAGCCACGAGGACGGCGAGCTCACGGGTGAAGTCGACGCGCTCTTCGGCCAGCAGCGTCTCCTGGTGGCCGAACCAGTCGGCGGCTTCAGCCGGATCGGCGATGACGCGAACGCCCTTCCCGTCGTAGCCGCCTCGGGGTGTCTTGAGGATCACGGGCCAGCCGACCTCGTCTCCGAACGCACGCAGCTCGGCCTCGTCCGCGACCGGCGCCCAGCGCGGGCACGGAATACCCATGGCGGTCAGGCGCTCGCGCATGGCGAGCTTGTCCTGGGCGTAGCGCAGGGCGTCCGGGTGGGGGTGCAGCCGCACGCCGTCGGCGAGCAGAGCGGACAGGACGTGGGCCGGCACGTGCTCGTGGTCGAAGGTGACGACGTCGCAACCCCTCGCGAATTCGCGAACGGCCTCGAGGTCATCGTGCGCACCGACGGGGGAGTGCGGGACGACGAGGGCGGCCGAGGCGTCCTGGCTTTCGGCCAGAACCGACAGTGTGACGGCGAGGCCGACTGCGGGAGGTTGGCACATCCGGGCGAGTTGACCGCCGCCGATGATGCCGACGACCGGGAATCCACCGGGAGCGCGTTGAGCCGGGAGCACCGCCGCAGACTATCGCGCGGTGCGCACCTGGGTTGCGGGTCGTCCGCCGGGCGCCGCGCCGTGGAATGAGCGAGGGCGGGTGGTCCCGGCTCGACCCCCCGAGCCTGCACCACCCGCCCTCGTGCGGTGTGCGAGTCCCCCGCTCGCGTCCCGCGCTCGGCGATCGAGCCCCACACTCGATCTCCACCAACGGATCCCGGCTCCCCAGCCGATCTCCGCCGTTCCCGGTAGGCGAGCCCCCCAGCTCGCCCACCGTAGCCCCCGCGGCCCGGAGGGCTCCCCCGATGGTGCTGCCCTCCGTGCCGCTCTGTTGGGTACATCGCCGGATGCGGCCAAAGCGTTACAGGTGTCTTGGACGAACGTCCTCCGAGCCGCTTCAGTCAGGTGCAGCCCGGGTGATTTGCGCCGGTCACGGGCCTGCCGGGGGGAGTCGTCGATGGGGCCTCGGAGAT
>JAUNUZ010000073.1:2540-8976 GCA_030537915.1 Micrococcales bacterium | reverse complement strand
GAGCGCGAGGATGGCCCAGCCGAAGCCGATCGTGAGCAGGGTCGTGGCCCGGAAGGGGATGAGCAGCGCCGACAGGGCGAACATGAGACCGAGGTAGGGCAGGATGACGTCGGCGTCGTCGAGAGCCACGACGGCGCCGAGCGCGAGCCCGATGGCCAGGATGAGCACGCCGCGCACGAGCGGCGTCACGGCTGCCCGTGCCCACGCCGGGCCCTGCGGCGGGCGCGTCCGGCCGGTCATGAACGCCATCCCGACGCCACCGAGGATGGCGAAGAGGGCCGAGGCCTTGCCTGCTGACAGGGCCCACGCGAAGGACAGGTCTCCATCCGGGGTGTCGGCGGAGATCGTGTGGACCGCGAACATTCCGATGAGTGCGATGCCGCGCGCTGCGTCCAGGCCGATGTAGCGGCTCGTCTTGCGGGTCGAACCTGCGCCGACGAGGGCATCGGCGGCCGGTGACTCAGGGTCGCACTCGTGGGCCCACGCCCGT
Source organism: Micrococcales bacterium (assembly GCA_030537915.1). Lineage (GTDB taxonomy): Bacteria > Actinomycetota > Actinomycetes > Actinomycetales > Dermatophilaceae > Kineosphaera. The sequence goes on along the minus strand of JAUNUZ010000073.1, from coordinate 8,486 downwards.
GCCGATGCAGGCGGGGGCGACGACGCAGGGTTCGACAGCAAGTCGGTCGTCGTCTGTGGCTCGAGGGTGGATACCGAAGTCATCGAATAATTCCTTGATCGGATCGGGTGGCTTGCTGGGCGGGGATGCCGACCCAGGACGTGGCGGCGGGCAGAGATTCGCCCTTCATCACCAGTGACAGGGGAGCGAGGTGGGCGTCGTCCTCGATAACGGTCGAGTAGAGGACGACCGAGCGGGTCGCGACCTCGACCCGGTCGCCGATCTCGATGGTGTTCATCTTCATGACGCGGTCCTCGAAGAGGTGCGTCTGGAGCGACACTTCGGCGTCGATGGCGACGTCGTCACCGAGCCGCACGAGGTCGAACTCGGTGATATAGGTCGTGTTGATGAGGCTGCGACGCCCGACCTTGACTCCGAAGAGACGCAGCACAGGGCCCAGCAACGGCGTCCCAGTGAGCATGGTCAGGAGGGCCGGCACGGCGGCCGCCTCGTAGATTCCGGTGACGAACTCGGTGCGCCGGACGAAGCGGCTCCACAGGGGCTCGACGCGGGGGCGGTAGCGCCCGACGATGAGCCACTTGAGCAGGGCGACCACCAAGACCGTGCCGAGTCCGCAGAGCATGGCTGCCGTGGGCACCACGAGCAGCATCTGCCACAGCTCCGCTTCCGCCTCGGCGAACAGCGAGGCGAGGTAGAGCGTGCCGAAGGTTGACAGCGCCAGCAGGGTGGCCGGCAGGACGATACGCAACCCCTCGATGAGGTAGCGCTCGATGACTCGCCCGCGGCTCGGGGCGAAGGTGACGTCGTCGCCGTACTCCTCGAAGACCTCGCGGCGCGGCAGGAAGATCGACGGGCTGCCCAGCCACGAGGACCCGGCCCGCACCCCGGACGGTGGCGGCACCGAGCCGACGCCGAGCAGGGAGTCGTCGCCGAGGTGGCTGCCTGAGGGGACGAAGGCAGCGTTGCCGCCGAAGGCACGGGTGCCGACGACCGTGGGGCGGAACGCGACGTGGTGGTTGCAGTAGGTCGCGCCACCGACGTTGGCCATGTCGGCGACAAACGACTCGTCGCCCACGGTGAGCAGGTCGGGGTCGATGTTGGCGATCGTGGATACCTCGGCGCGCTTGCCGATGTGCGCTCCGAGCCGCCGCAGCCACGGCGGGGTGTAGAGCGTGGCGTAGAGGCTGTTGGTGAGCATCAGGCTCGTCTCGAGGAGCTTGTCGGCGAACCACTTGTCGACGCCCAGCCCGGAGCGCAGGTGACGCACCCCGATCGGCGTGTGCGGGAGGCCGAAGCGGCGCAGCCACAAGATGATGAGGCACGAGCTGATGACAAAGAGGGGCCCGGTGAACAGCGTCGCGACGAGCGCGGCGCCGTCCCCGCCGGCGAGCAGCACCGACCAGACGAGCACGATCGCCGGCACGAGGGCCGCGAGCGGGGTGAGCTCGAGGGCGAGCAGCCCGCCGATGAAGCGTTGCTTGAGCGGGCTCGACCAGTGCACCGGAGCGTCGTCGCAGCTGGCCATGAGCTCGATGATCGGATCCCCGATGCCGGGCATCCGGACGGCGGGGGAGCCCTCCCAGACCTCGCCCGGGCCGGTGTCCTGCCCGGCGCGCAGCGCAGACTGCGCCGACAGCAGTGACCTTGCGCCCAACCGGCAGGGTCCGACCATGACGACCTGTCCGGCGACGGTCGCGCCCTCGTCGAGGACGACCCGACCCAGCGTCAACCGGCCGTCGCGGATCGAATAGCCCTGCAAGTGAGAGGCGTAGCCGACGGTAGCGCCGTCACCCATGACGAGCATCGACGGCAGCGGCACATGTGTCGTCCCGATGTGACAACCGTCGCCGATCGTGGCCCCGGCTGCGCGTAGGTAGCCGGCCGCGAAGGCCGATCCGGCGAGGTTGTTCAGCGGGGACAGCGTCAGAGCCTTCTCCACGAGCCAGATGCGCAGATGCGTCGGCCCATAGAGCGGGTAGGTGCCGGGTGTCAGGCCCCAGCCGGCCACCCGAGCCACGGCTAGCGGCAGCAACCAGCGCTCCGCCAGGTAGGTGAGCGGGAACGCGATGGCCAGGTGCTGGAGCAGCAGCATCGAAGGAACCCCTTCGTGCCACCAGTAGAGCATCGCGATCGGGGAGAACGTCAGCAGGATGAGTGCGAACACAAAGCCGAACTGGGCCGCGCCGAAGGCGGCGACGCGCCATCCCCGGGGGCGCGCGGCGCGCGGCTCGGGGGCGCGCAGGGAACCGGCCGCGTCGCTGGTCTCGGCGTCCAGGGCGGACAGCACGAGCCTCTGCGCCAGAGCGCGGATCGACGGATTCGCGTAGAGGTCCAGGACCGACATCGACGCCGCGCGGGGGTCTTTGCGCAGGCGGGAGGTCAGCGTCGCGGCGACGAGCGAGTGTCCGGCCAGATCGTCGAAGAAGTCTGCAGTGACCGAGAGCGCGTCCTCCTCGATGTGCAGCATCGCCGCCCATTCCGAGCGCAGCCACTCCTCCTCCGGCGACTCGGGCTCCTGGACCTCACCCGTAGAACCGCCGAGCAGGCGGGGCGTGCTCGGGTTGGGCAGGGCCTTGCGGTTGACCTTGCCGCTGGTGAGCATCGGCAGCTCGTCGACCCGCTCCATGTAGACCGGCACCATGTAGGGCGGCAGCGAGTTGCGCATGTCCTGGTAGAGGCGGGCGAGCACCTCGTCGGCGCGCTCGGGCTGCCGAACGACGACGTAGGCCGCGAGTTCGTCGCCGCGATCGGGTGAGGTGAGGTGCTTGACCGCCGCGGTGGGCACGTCGGCGTCCCGCATCATGACGCTCTCGATCTCGCCTAGGTCCACCCGGTGGCCGCGGATCTTCACCTCGGCGTCGGCGCGACCGAGGTAGACGATCTCGCCGTCCTCCTGGATGCGCGCAAGGTCACCGGTGCGGTAGATCCGCCCGGCCTGCGGGTCGGTGGGGTGAGCGATGAAACGATCTGCGGTGAGGTCCGCACGGTTGAGGTAGCCGCGGGCCACGCCTATGCCACCGATGGCGAGCTCACCGACCTCGCCGCCCGGTAGCGGGTGGCGCCGATCGTCCAGGATGTAGGCCGTGTAGGTGGGGACCGCGACTCCGATGGTCACGGCGCGCCCCGGGTGCAGCTCTCCGACCGTGCACGTCACGGTCGCCTCGGTCGGTCCGTAGGTGTTGAGCATGCGGCGGCCGGGAGACCAGCGCTCGACCAGCTCGGCCGGGCACGCCTCGCCGCCGACCATGAGCCCGCGGATCGAGGGGACGATTCGCTCTACGGTCGACAGGACGGTGGGGACGCAATAGAGCAGCGTGATCGCGTGGTCTTCGAGGAAGGTCGTCAGGCCTTCGCCGACGCGTCGGCCGTCGGTCGGTCCCGCGACGAGCGTGGCGCCCGCGGCCCATGTCGGCCAGACCTCCTCGATGGCGAAGTCGAAGGAGATCGTCATTCCCTGGTAGACGCGGTCGCCCGGCAGCACCTGGTAGAGGTGCGTGATCTCGTAGAGGAAGTTGCAGATGCTCGACTGGGCGATGTCGACGCCCTTGGGCAAGCCGGTCGAGCCCGAGGTGTAGATGACGTAGGCCGTCGGATCGTCGTGCAGCTCCAGCTGGGGGCGTGCCTTGGGGCTCGCCGCGATCTGCGCCTCGAGCTCGTCCAGGACGAGGACCGGCGCGGGGGAATCTGCAGCGATCTGGGCGAGGTCGCTCGTCGTCAGGAGCAGGTCGAGCCCGCTGTCGGAGGCGAAGTACGTGAGCCGGTCCGGCGGCGTCTGCGGGTCGATCGGCACGAAGGACGCACCGGTCTTTTGAGCTCCCAGCAGGGCGACGTAGAGCAGGTGCGAGCGCTCGATGAGCAGCCCGACGCGTGATCCTGGCTCCAGATGATGGGCCAGCAGGTAGTTGGCGAGGCGGTTGGCCTCACGGTCGAGCTCGGCGTAGGTGCGCGAGCCACCCTCCCACTCCAGGGCTGTGGCCTGGGGCCATCGATCGCAGGCCGATTCGAAGTAGTGGTACATCCGGTGCTGTAGCGCAGGTCGGGGGAAGGACGCGCCGGCGTGCTCGGTGGCCAGCTCGGATCGCGTGTGACGTCCGTGGAGGTGGCGGGTGTCCTTCGCGGGAGTAATTGGCGGATGGTCGATGGCCTGCGTCAACGTGTGAACTTTCTATGTACGTCGTCACGATCGGGCGTGAGCGGTCTCGGCGCGCGCGTAATCAAGGCGCGACATCGGTCATGCCGCGGATTCACGTCCCCCACGGCGCGTCTGGGCTCGTCTGCCAAACTCAGCGGCCCCCCTCAGGGCGCGTAGGCATGTGTGACAAGCGTTCTGGACGAGCGACCAACGTATCGCAGTACGTGTCGGATGACACATCGCCTGGTCAGGCGGTTGCTGCCGCGTTCAACCCGCCCGCGACGCAAGGGGTTACGAGGGTGCCCAGGAGTCCGTGCGGACACGGGCGGGGATCCATCGCACCGGGCCTGACGGGCGGCGTCTCAGGAGGCCCCTCGGTGCGTCGATGAGGGGCCTGCGACCGACCTGGCAGGGGCTGATGCCCCGGGTTCCGGACCGCAGTGGCGACCTCGAAGTCCACGGCGGCGGTCGTGTCGAGAGCCCGCCGTCATGTCCCGGCGGCCGGGCCCTTGCGCCGACGGGGGCACACCGGCCACCCGCGGCCGAACAGCCCCCAGGAGTGCACCGCCAATGTCGATCAGTCCTTTGTCCCGCGCCGCGTCCACCCTTGCTGCCATCGCGATGGCCACCACCGTCGGAGTCGCCTCGAGCCCTGCCACCGCCGCCTTCGGCCTGACCGCCACATCGAAAGCCGCCTCGAGTACCGCCTCGGGGAGTGTCGCCACTCTGTCGACCGCAAAGCTGCCGAGCGACGTCCGCTCGATGGCCTGGTCCGACTCGGCGGGGACCCGCTCCAGCTACCACCTGTTCACCTCCGGAATCACCTCGGGGCAGGCGGTCGGCCTCGTGGTCTATCTCGACGGCGACGGGATGTACGGCCACAACAACCCCACCTCCTCGTGGGCGCTCGGCGGCTCCGGCGGGGTCGCGGCCAAGGCTGCCGCCCGCGGCTATGCGACCCTGTCGATCCGCACCCCCGACACCACCGGCACGCCCACCTTCTGGGAGAACGGCAAGGTCAACGCCGCCTACGTGGCTGCTCTGACGCGCAAGATCTCCGCCGATCTCGGCACGAATCACGTCTGGCTCGTGGGGTATTCGGGGGGCTCGCAGCTCATCACGAAGTTTCTGCTGCCCGCACACGCAGCGCAGTTCAGCTCCGGCGGCGCGGTCATCACCGGGGGCGGTGGTGCCCCCTCCAGTGCGGCCGCGAGCTTCGATCCGGCCATGCAGAAGCGTTTTCCGTTGCTCTGGTACACGGGCTCGGCCGACACCGGCGCGGGCTCCTCGGACGGCTACGACGCCCTCTCCGACGCTAAGCGGGGGGAGGCCTGGTATGCCCAACGGGGCTTCGTGACCAGCCGCGTCCAGCCCGCCGGGGTCGACCACTCAGACCTCGGGACCCAGTTCGGGACCGTGCTCGCGGGGCAGTTGGACCGCTACCCGGCTCCTGTCAATGGGACGACGAACCCGCCGTCACCGACCCCGACTCCGACTCCGCCTCCTTCGACGACGCCGGTGCCCTCGGCTTGGGCGACGGTTGTATCGGCCTATCGGTACAGCGTACGCATGACCGTCGACGTGCCCTCCTCGGCTCGCGGCACCGTCACGCTCATCGTCAAGGACCCGTCGGGCCGGACACACTGGGATTCGGTCTACTCCTCTGGTTCTGATGTGCGGCTCGTCATCGGGCGCGGCCTGCGGTCGCAGACCACCTACTCCTACACCGTGACGCAGGGCCGACAGACGCGGGCGTCAGGCACCTTCACCACGATCCGCTGACGGCTCGGTCGCGCGGAGTTGCTCGGCGAGCT
>JAUNUZ010000073.1:0-2530 GCA_030537915.1 Micrococcales bacterium | reverse complement strand
GTCCACCACAACCCCCCCCCGGGGGGGGGGGGGGGCGGCGGGGTGGGCGGGCCGCGCCCCCCCCCCAACTCCGCGTGGCGGCCCAGCGACCGTGGGCGCCGCGCCCCACGGTCATCGGGGCTGTAACCGTGGCGGGTCAGCGCAGCTTGACGTTGATCTGCTTGATCTGTGTGAAGCCCTCGAGCATTCCCTCCAGGGAGCACTCACGGCCGATACCGCTCGTTTTGAAGCCGCCGTAGGACTGTCCGGGCAGCTGTCCGGTGCCCTGATTGACCTGCACCCAGCCGGCGTCGATGCGGTCGACGATGCGCAGCGCATTGTCGATGTCCCGGCTGAAGATGAAGGCCGCGAGACCGTAGTGCGTGTCGTTCGCCATCCGGATGACGTCGTCGATGTCCTTCCAGCGAATCACCGACAGCACCGGCCCGAAGATCTCCTCCTGGGCGATCCGCCAGTCGTTGTCGACGTGGGACAGCACCATCGGCGCGTGGTAGAAGCCCGGCTCCCCGACCGTGAGGGCCGCCCGACCGTCGTAGGCGACCCGCACCCCGTCCTGGCCGAGACCGTCCTGGATGTAGTCCGCGATCCGGCCGTGCTGCTTGGCGTTGATGACCGCCCCGATGTCGCTCGCCTCGTCGCGCGGGTCGCCGACCCTGAGCGTTGCGATGTGCGCCACCAGGCGCTCCAGCACGTCGTCGTAGATGTCCTCGTGCAGGAAGAGCCGCGACCCGGCGGTGCAGCTCTGGCCCTGCCGGGCGAAGCGGCTGGCCGCCGTCAGCTGCGCGATGAGATCGGGCTGGTCGGCGTAGTCCGGGAAGACGATCGAGGGCGATTTGCCGCCGAGCTCGAGCGAGGCGTGCGCGAGGCGTTCGCCGGCCTTGGCCGCCACCCCACGCCCGATCGCCGTCGATCCCGTGAACGAGACCTTGTCGACGTCGGGGTGGACCACCAAGGCCTCCCCGACCTCGGCGCCATAACCGGTGACGAGGTTCACGACCCCGTCGGGCAGGAATTCGGCGCAGATCCGCGCGAGCGCGACGATCGTCAGCGGCGCGTCCTCGGCCGCCTTCATCACCACGGTGTTGCCGGTGACGAGGGCGGCTGGGATCTTGAAGCCCGCGATCATCAGCGGGGAGTTCCACGGCAGGATGCCGCCGACCACGCCGAGCGGCTGGCGTCGGGTGTAGCTCAGCTCACCGTCCCCAGCCGGCAGCGTCAGTCCCTTGACCTCACCGGCCACGCCGGCGAAGTAGCGGAACAGGCGCGCCGTGAGCAGCGCTTCGGGGCGGGCCTGGGTCCGCAGCGCGTTGCCGGTGTCCAGCGCCGTGAGCTGGGCGAGCTCCTCGGCGTTCTCCTCGATGCGATCCGCGATCTGCAGCAGCGCCCGCTGACGCACCTCGAAGCGCTCGCGGGACCACGCCGGGAACGCGGCCCGAGCGGCCTTGACCGCCCGGTCGACATCCTGCGCTCGTCCCCGCGGGGTCGTGGCGATGATCCGGTTGCGGTCCGTGGGCGTGATGATGTCGATCGTCTCACCGGCCGCCGCGTCGACCCATTCGCCTCCGATGAACATGCGCTCGCGGGTGGGGCCGTCCGTCTTTGTCATGGGATCTCCTTCGTGGCGGGGCGACCGGGCCTGGTCGAGATGTCGGATCCTGCTCTAAGCGGTGCTCTGGCTACTCAAGCAGGGCGCGGCGGGCCGGTGCACATGGCACCGGCCCGCCGCCAATTTCGCTTTTGGCCGGCGGAGCTGGGCCCTGCCCGCCTTCTCGGCCTGGAGCCGGCGCTCGTCCTCCTCGTCGATGGCGACGAGCGGGGCCCCTTGGTCTCGCGCAGCAGCGCGGTCGCGGTGAGCGGGGGATCGACCCGGCGATGATCGAGGTGACCTGGTAGCCGAGCGAGACGCCCGAGAACGAGATGAAGCGCCGCGCCACGAACAACGCCAGCGCACAGTAGCCGAACTGCCCGAAGGTGGGCAGGCAGCCCATTAGGCTCGACCAAGAACCCCAAGTGGTCCACGCACCAACATCCGCATCTGGAGGAGTGTCTCGATGGCAAGCATTGAAGAAATCGGCGCCCGGGAGATTCTCGACTCGCGCGGCAACCCCACCGTCGAGGTCGAGGTCCTACTCGACGACGGCACCATGGCACGCGCCGCGGTCCCCAGCGGCGCCTCGACCGGCGCGTTCGAGGCCGCCGAGCGTCGCGACGGCGACAAGGGACGCTACCTGGGCAAGGGCGTCGAGCAGGCGGTCGACGCCGTGCTCGATGACATCGAGCCCCGGATCGTCGGATTCGACGCCACCGACCAGCGTCTGATCGACAACGAGATGATCGCCCTCGACGGGACCGACAACAAGGCCAAGCTCGGCGCCAACGCAATCCTCGGCGTCTCGCTCGGCGTCGCCCGCGCCGCCGCGGATTCGGCCGGTCTGCCGCTCTTCCGCTACGTAGGCGGGCCCAACGCGCACGTTTTGCCCGTGCCGATGATGAACATCCTCAACGGCGGCTCGCACGCCGACTCCAACGT
>JAUNUZ010000072.1 GCA_030537915.1 Micrococcales bacterium | reverse complement strand
AGCATCGAGCTCGTCCGGGTGCCGAGCCTCGACCTCTACCGCGAGCCCGATCCCTTCCGGACCCCGCATCTGCGCGAATTCCGAGACGGGGTCGACGCCCTGGAGTTCGCCACGATGCTCACCGGCGGATTTCCAGAGCCGAGGACCTTCAGTCTGCGGGTCGCCCGCCTGCTGCGGGAGCGCGTCCGAGCGGGGCAGAGCTTCGACATCGTGCACGACAATCAGACCCTCGGTGACGGCCTTCTCGACATCCAGCGGCACCTGCCGCTCGTCACGACGATCCACCACCCCATCAGCCAGGATCGGCGGACCGATCTCGCAGCCGCACGCGGTTGGCGGCGATGGTCGCTGCGGCGCTGGTACGGCTTCGTGCGTATGCAGGCACGCGTCTCCCGACGTCTGCAGCACCTGCTCACCGTCTCGGCGAGTTCGGCTCGGGACATCGTCGCGGACTTCGGGGTCGACCCCCACGCGCTGCAGGTCGTGCCGCTGGGCGTCGACACCCACATGTTCGCCCCGGACGCCTGCCCCTCGGGGCGGGTGCCCGGTCGGCTCGTGGCGATGGCGAGCGCGGACACGCCGCTCAAAGGCGTCGACACGCTGCTGCGCGCTCTCGTCGGTCTGCTGCAGGTGCCAGAACTCGTCTTGGTGACCACCCCGGGCGATCGCACGCGCCGACTCATCGCCGAGCTCGCCCTCGGCGATCGGGTGCGTTTCGTCTCCGGGGTGACCGACGCCGAGCTGGCCGCGCTGCTCGCCTCCGCCGAGATCGTCTGTGTGCCCTCACGCTACGAGGGCTTTTCGCTGCCGGCTGTCGAGGCGATGGCGTGCGGCACCCCCGTCGTCGCCAGCCGGGCCGGCGCGCTGCCCGAGGTGCTCGGCGAGGACGGGTCCGCCGCCCGACTTGTGCCGCCCGGTGACGCCCAGGCCCTGCGCACGGCTATCGCCCGGCTGCTGGCAGACCCGGCCGAGCGCCGGCGAATGGGCCGAGCGGGGCGCGAGCGAGCCGTGCAGCGCTACGACTGGGCCGCCGTCGCCGTCGCCACGACCGCCGCCTATCGCGCCGCGATCGCTAGCCACCCGCAGCAGGCGGGCGGTCCGCAGATCGCGCGCTCCAACCCCTGCACCAGGCCCGATGACAGGATCCCGCTGCATGCTCACCGTTGACCTGGACCGACTGGGCGTCCGGCCGGGCGACCGCGCCCTCGACCTGGGCTGCGGGCAGGGCCGCCATGCGTTCGAGCTGTACCGCCGCGGGGCTCGCGTCGTCGCCTTCGACCAGAACGCCGGCGACCTCGCCGACGTCGATGCGATGTTCGCGGCGATGGCCCTGGAGGGCGAGGGCGACCCAGGTGGCGCCCAGACGCTCCGCGGCGACGCGCTCGCGCTGCCCTTCGAGGACGGGTACTTCGACCGGCTCGTCGTCGCCGAGATCCTCGAGCACGTGCCGAACGATCGCCGGGCGATCGCCGAGGCCGCCCGGGTGATGCGGCCCGGTGCCATGATGGCGGTCACCGTGCCCCGAGCGTGGCCCGAGCGGATCTGCTGGCGGCTCTCGGACGCTTACCACGAGGTGGCGGGAGGGCACGTGCGGATCTATCGCCGCGACCAGCTCGCCGGGCAACTCACCCAGGCCGGCCTCGACGTCCTCGGCCATGGCTACGCACACGCGCTGCACTCGCCCTACTGGTGGCTCAAGTGCGCGGTCGGCGTGGACAACGACAGCCACCCGGCCGTGCAGGCGTATCACCGAATGCTCGTGTGGGACATGATGTCGGCGCCTGCGCTGACCCGAACCGCCGAAAGAGTGCTCGACCCGGTGCTCGGCAAGTCCCTCGTCCTCTACGCGCGAAAGCCCGCGTGAGCCTCGCCCTCACCGGCCTGCCGTGTCGCACAGAACTCACTGCGACGGCCCAGACCATCGCGACCTGTCAGAGCGTCGACGGCGCGATCGCCTGGGAGCGGGTCGGCGACACCGCCGGCAAGGTGGACGCCTGGGACCACGTCGAGTGCGCGATGGCTCTCCTGGTGGCTGGTCGGGACGCCGAGACCTTGGCCGCCTACGAATGGTTGGCCGCGCAGCAGCGCCCGGACGGGACCTGGCCGCGAGAGTGGCAGGTCAGCCACTTGCGTGATGCGGGCGCCATCCGTGTCGCCGATCCCGGCGTCGACACGAACATGTGTGCCTATTTCGCGGTCGGCGTGTGGCACTACTGGTGTGCGCGCGGCGATGAGGCCGTGGTGGCCCGGTTGTTGCCGAGCGTCGTGGCTGCCCTTGACGCCGTCGTCGCACGGCAGTTGGGCTTCGGCGGGTTCGCGTGGGCCGACGATCCCTTCGGGGGTACGGTCCAGGACGCGCTCGTCGCGGGGAGCGCGAGCATCCACCACGCCCTGCGCTGCGGCATCGCGCTCGCCCGGGTCTGTGGGGCGCGGCAGCCGGAATGGCAGCTGGCGGCGGATGCCTTGCGCGAGGCGCTGCGCACTCTCGAGGGGCGTTTCCTGGACAAGTCGCGCTACTCGATGGACTGGTACTACCCGGTGCTCGGCGGCGCCGTCACTGGTGCCGCGGCCCGGGCTCGTCTCGCGCAGCGGTGGGATGAGTTCGTCGTCCCGGGGCTCGGGATCCATTGCGTCGATGATCACCCGTGGGTGACCGGTGCGGAGACGTGCGAGCTGGCGCTCGCGTTGACCCGGCTCGGTCGGCGCGACGACGCGCGCCGGCTCATCGCCGACGTCCAGCACCTGCGCGACGAGTCCGGCGCCTACCACACGGGATTCGTCTACACCGACGGCTTGCGGTGGCCGATCGAGCGGTCGAGCTGGACCGGGGCGGCCGTCATCTTGGCCCTCGACGCGCTGCGCGCCGACAGTCCGACGGCTCGGGTGTTCACGACCTGACTGGGGCGTAGCCTGCCCCCATGTCTTGCCTGCGCCCCTATCGCCCCGAGGACCACGACCTACTCCAGGCACGCGAATCGATCTTCGACGACTTCGGGCCGCACGCCGTCAACCCGGACCGTTCGAGCCGGCTCGACGAGGATGGTGGCCTGGTCGTCGGCTTCGACGTCGAAGGACCGGCGCGCGGTGAGGTGAGCTGGCACTGGGTGCAGTGGGGGCCGACGGTGGCCAGTCGTTGCCCGATGATCGGGATCTATCTGTGGCCGGAGGCTCGCGGGCGTGGGCTTGGGGTCCGGGCGCAGCGCGAGCTGACCGATCTCTTCTTCCGGCACACGGCCACCAACCGAGTCGAAGCGCACAACGACATCGAGAACCTCGTCGAGCAGCGGGCTCTGGAGCGGATCGGCTTCCAGCGCGAGGGCCTGGTGCGGGGCGCGCACTGGCGCGGCGGCGCCTACCGGGACGGCTACCTATATGCCGTTCTGCGCGCCGACTGGACCCTCGCCCAACCCCCCGCACCGAGCGAGGATGAGTGATGCCGCGCGACCCGTCGAGGGGACGCGGCACGGTCCTGGTCACCGGGGTGGGTCGAGCGCGATCCATCGGGGCGGGCATCGCGCTCGGCCTTGCCGGCGACGGCTGGGATCTCGTCCTCGACCACTGGGCGCCATATGACGACCGGCTGGGCTACGAGCGCGGTCCCCACGACACAGCAGACATCGCCGCCCGATGCCGTCGGCTGGGGCGTCGCGTCGAGGTGGTCGCTGCGGATCTCGCGGACGTCGCCTCACCCGCGCGGTTGGTGGCGCTTGCGGACTCGCTCGGGCCCCTCAAGGGGGTGGTCATGTCCCACGCCGAGAGTGTTGACAGCTCGATCACCGACACCACCGTGGAGAGCTGGGATCGGCATTTCGCGGTCAACGCGCGGGCCGCGTGGCTGCTCATCAAGGCGTTCGCGGATTACCTACCCGCGTCGCTCCCGGCCGAATCCGCCGGTGCAGCCACCGGCCGGGTGATCGCCCTGACCAGCGATCACACCGCCCACAACCTCCCCTACGGCGCGAGCAAGGGGGCGCTGGATCGCGTCGTCATCGCGGCTGCGCAGGAGCTGGGGCACCGCGGTCTGCGCGCCAACGTCATCAACCCCGGACCGATCGACACGGGTTGGATGACCCCCGAGGTCGGACGCGCATGCATCGAGGCGACGCCCGCCGGGCGCCTGGGTACGCCGACAGACACAGCCGACCTCGTGCGCTTCCTCATGTCGGACGCGGGGCAGTGGATCAACGGGCAATTGCTCTACAGCAACGGCGGATTCCGCACCGCCGACTGACGGCGAACGGGGACGCTGCGCGGCTACGGCAGGGCTCGCGGGGTGGGGCCGTCGTCGGTGCGGCGAAGAACGTGCAGCGACCCGACGTGCTGCGCCTGCTCCCACAGCCCCGAATCCAGCGCGCGCCGATAGCAGCGCCACGGCGCCTGCCCGCCGTCGGCCGGGTCCGCGAAGATGTCGTGGAAGACGAGGCTGCCGCCGGGCTGGATCCACGGCGCGAATCCCTCGTAGTCGCCCGCGACGTGCTCGTCGGTGTGCCCGCCGTCGATGAAGAGCAACGACAGCGGGGTCCGCCAATGCCGCGCCACGACCGCAGAGCGCCCGATGATGGCGACGACCTCCTCCTCCAAACCGGCTCGGGTCATCGTGCGGCGGAAGAACGGCAGTGTGTCGATGCGCCCCGCCTCGGGGTCGACGAGCGAGGAGTCGTGGTACTCCCAGCCCGGCTGGTTCTCCTCGCTGCCGCGATGATGGTCGACGGTGAAGACGACCGATCCGGCCGCCCGCGCCGCTGCCCCGAGGTAGATCGCCGACTTGCCGCACCACGTGCCCACCTCGAGGGCGGGTCCCCCAGGTAGGCGAGCGGCCGCCTCCTCGTAGAGCGCCAGGCCCTCCTGGGGCGGCAGGAAACCGCGCGCGTCAAGGGCGAGCTTCAGCAGTACCGGATCCATGCAGCTGAGGGTAGGTGGGCGTAGCGTTCCGGCATGACCAGCACCCGCCCGGGGACCGACGCCAAGACCGACGCGATGACGATCGGGCGGGCGCAGCGAGAGTTCGCGCCGACCACGCTCTACCTCAACACGGCCTCGCTCGGACTGCCCCCGGCGCGCACGACCGCGGCGCTGCACGAGGTCATCGACGCGATCGCGCGCGGCGAGGTCAACGCCCCCGACTTCGACGGCGCGGTGGCGGACAGCCGCGGGCAGTACGCGCAGATGGTCGGGGTGAACGCAGCTGACGTCGCCATCGGGAGCCAGGCCAGCGCCATGGTGGGGCTCATCGCCGCGAGCCTCCCCGATGATGGCCAGGTGCTGCTGGCCGAGGGCGACTTCACGAGCGTCATGTTCCCGTTCCTGGCGCAGGCGCCGCGCGGGGTAGGGGTCCAGGAGGTGCCGCTCGTCGACCTACCCGGCGCCGTCACCGATGCGACGACCGTGGTCGCGGTGTCGGCGGTCCAGTCCGCCGACGGAGCCCGGGTCGACCTCGACGCGCTCACCGACGCGTGCGCGCGGCACGACGCGCGGATCCTGCTCGACCTCACGCAGTCGGCTGGTTGGCTGCCGATCGATGCCCGGCGCGTGGACTACACCGTCTGCTCGGCCTATAAGTGGCTGCTGTGCCCGCGCGGCGTCGCCTTCCTCACCGTGCGATCCGATCGTCTCGGCCAGATCAGACCGGACTCGGCGAGTTGGTACGGCGGACGGGAGGTCTGGGACAGCATCTACGGCTCGCCGCTACGCCTCGCGGACACCGTGCGACGTCTGGACGTATCGCCCGCCTGGCTCGCGTGGGTGGGGGCGCAAACCTCGCTGGGGCTGCTGGCCGAGGTGGGAGTGGCTGCGATCGGGGAGCATTCGATCGCGATGGCGGATGCCTTCCGCAGGGGTGTCGGCCTGGACTCCGGCCTGGGCGAGTCGCCGATCGTCAGCGTCGCGGTGCGCGAGGGAGCCCAGCAGGCGATCGTCGAACACCGCATCGCCGCCGCCATGTGAGCCGGCAAGCTGCGCCTCTCCTTCCACCTGCCGACCACTCGGACCGATGTCGAGCGCGCAGTCGAGGTGCTGGGGCCGTTCGTCACCCTGGATGAGCGAGCCGGATGAAGCAGCCGGGGCCCGATCAGCCGATCTGAACGGTCAGCGCGTCCCCGACCGCTATTCGCCCCGGGACGTCCGGGATGTAGTGCACCGCGGCCCACGTCTTGCCGGCGGCTCGGCGGTGCCGGGCCAGCGTGCGGATCGGTTCGCGACCATGGCTCAGGTCCCTCGGATCGATGGTCGTCACGACGCAGCGGTCGACACGGGTGGCGCGCCGCAGCACGACGTCACCGATCCGGATCCGGGCCCAGGTGTCTTCGGCAAACGCCTCGAGTACCCCGTCTATGAGCAGGTTCGGGCGGTAACGCTGGGCCGTGATCTGCGCGGGGGGAGCCTCGCCGGCCTCGGTCGCGGTCTGGCTCACCCAGTCGTTGTTGCGCCCGACCGAGGCCGTGGCCAGGTCGGGGACCGGGGAGGCGTGCTGGTAGGCGGCGGGGTCGCCGGGCCGGCTGTGGCTGGGATCGAGCTGCCGGGCGGCCGGATTCGCGCACCATACGAGGCGCAGGTCGTCGCGATCGGTGGCTGTCCGGATCCACGCGTCGGCCTCGGAGCCCGCGGGTCGCCCCGGCAGCGGGGCCCGTCCGAAGAGCGTGACATCGCAGGAGCCTTGCGTCGGCCGGCCGACCGCGAGCGGGGTCATGCCGGCCGCGGTGAGGAGCAAGTCCTCGTCCGTACCGCCCGTTTCGGGTGTCTCGGCGACGATGTGGAAAAGCCGCGCCAGCTCCCGCGCCGACACCTTCTCGCCGGTCGCGTCGATGATGACCCACTCGCGGTCACCTGCCAGGCCGGCAGGTGCCACATAGGCACTGTTCACCGGGCGGATCGCGGTGCTCTTGATCGGGTGCAGGTTGATCCCGGCGATGTGTGGGGTGCTCATCGGGCTCGGCCGTAGGCCGAGAGCACCTTGCTCGACAGCGGTGGCCAGACCCGGGCTGCCCACTTGCCGAAGGCGCGGTCCGACAGGCTGACACAGGCCACCTCGGCCTCTCGGTCGACCCACAGGAAGCTGCCTGCCTGGCCGAAGTGTCCGAAGGTGGCCGGGGAATTCTCCGGGGCGGTCCAGTGCGGTGACTTGTGGCCCCGGATCTCGAAGCCGAGCCCCCAGTCGTTCGGGCGCTGCAGACCGAAGCCGGGCAGCACCCCATCGAGGCCGGGGTAGGCGATTGTCGAGGCCATCGCGACGACCTGCGGGAGCAAGAGCTGCGGCTCGAGCAGTTCGCGGGCGAGGGCCGCGAGGTCCGTGATCGGGCCGACCATCCCGTGTGCGGGCCGCCCGACGAACTCGGTGTCATCCAAGTCGAGGAGCTCGAGCACCCGATCGTCGAGCTCTTGGCGGAATTCCTGACCGGTCGCATGCGCGAGGTGTTCCGCGGCGAGGTCGATGCCGCGGTCCGAATAGACCCGGCGCCGCTCGACGCCGAAGGCGCTCTCGTCGGAGTCCGGCGACAGGCCCGAGGCGTGCGCGAGCAGGTGGCGCAACGTCGCGCCGGGCGGCCCGAGGGGATCATCCAGGGAGATGACGCCCTCCGCGCACCCGTCCAAGATCGTCAGAGAACTGGCGATTTTGGTCACCGACGCCCACCTGTGGCGCTGTTTGTCGTCGTACATCGCGACGATACCGTCGCGATCGACGACAGCGACGGACGCCGAGTCGACCGGCCACTGGGCTACCTCTGCAGCGAGATCGAGTTCCACCCGCGCGATTCTGTCACGTCCACGCTCGGCCCTTGGCGTTGCGATGTGGAGGCCGAGGCCTGGCCGTCCAGCTGCGACGCCATCGCTTCAGCTCGGCCGAGAACCCGGGTCGGGAAGGGCGCAGGGCCGGGGTGAGAGGGCGAATTGCGGACGCGAGATGGATCGGCGCGACGCACAATGAACCGGTGAGATTCGCAGACCTCGTCGCAGTGTCGACCCAGGTGGGCGCTACGCGCTCGCGCACGGCGAAGATCCAACTCGTAGCCGAGGCGCTGCGGGCTGCGGAACCGGCCGGGGTGCGTCTCGTCGCCAGCTACCTGGCCGGCACGCTGCCGCAGCGGCGGACGGGCGTCGGCTGGCGTTCGCTGATGAACCGGCCCGCGTCCGCCGCGGATCCGAGCCTGTCCCTCGCGCAGGTCGATGCCGCGATCAGTGAGATCGCCGCCCTCGGCGGCCCGGGGTCGGCAGCGCAGCGGACACAGGCGGTCGGGCGACTGTTCGGCGCCCTGACCGGCCCTGAGCAGGATTTCCTCGCCGGGCTGCTCACCGGCGAGATCCGTCAGGGCGCCCTCGACGGGCTGCTCCTGTCGGCGATCGCCAAGGCCAGCGACGTGCCCGACGCAGACGTGCGCCGCGCCGTCATGCTCGCGGGCCGCTCCGCTGAGGTCGCGCCGATAGCGCTGGCGCAGGGGGCCGAGGGACTCGCGCGGATCGGGCTGGAGGTCGGTCGCCCGCTGCGACCCATGCTCGCCGGTTCGGCCCCCGACGTCGACGCGGCGCTGGTCCAGGTAGGCGCAGGCGCGCCCGTCGCGGTCGAGCGCAAGCTCGACGGCATCCGACTGCAGGCCCACAAGGACGGCGCCGAGGTGCGGCTCTTCACCCGGTCGCTCGATGACATCACGGCGCGCCTGCCCGAGGTCGTCGCGCTCGTCGCGGCGGTGCCCGCGCGATGCCTCGTGCTCGACGCCGAGGCGATCGCCCTTCGGCCCGACGGGCGCCCGCACCCCTTCCAGGTCACCGGAGCCCGCACGGCCTCGCGTACCGACCCCGTGACGCTTGCCGGCCAGACCCCCGTGACGACCTTCGTCTTCGACGCACTCCATCTCGACGGGCGCGATCTGCTCGATGAGCCGGCGGCGGTCCGTGTCGAGGCGATCGCCGAGTTGATGCCCGACGCGATCGTGCCACGACTCGTCACCGCCGACGCGGCGCAGGCACGGGCGTTCTTCGATGCTCAGGTCGCGGCCGGGCACGAGGGGGTCGTCGTC
>JAUNUZ010000071.1:7047-9028 GCA_030537915.1 Micrococcales bacterium | reverse complement strand
CAATGACGACAGTCAGCAAGCGACGGAGCATGATGCGGAGGCTAACAGCAGGTAGGCGTTGCCGGTGATGAAACTTCTGGGACGCAGGCGGACCTCATGCTCCCGCCTCGTCGTCTTTGCCGTGCTTGGCTCGGCGCACGATCCTGCTTGAAAACTTATCGGTCACCGATCTGGCACGGCCCAGGGTCTCGTTCCCGAGACTCCGGGCTGCGACGACGCCGTCAGCGCCCGACTCCAGCATCTTGTCGCGCACGTCCGAGGCGGCGTCCACCCACCGCCTCGCCTCCCACGCCTGTCCTTCATGCTCGATGCCAAGCCCCCTGTGGAAGTCGACGACGGCGGTGCCGACCTGATTGCTCGACCTCACCACGGTGCGAGACGCGGTCGGGTGCATCAGCACCTTCGCGTTGGCCGTGTTGGTTGCCTCGTTCATGCGAGCCAGCATCTGCTCGGTCTTCCCGCTGATCAGGTCCAGCCGGTTCTGCCTGGCCGTCCGTAGGGCGACGCGGTGCCGATCCAGCTCCTCAGGTGCCGCGTCGAGCACCCGGTCGAGCTCGAGCACCGCGACCGCGTCCTGGAGCTGGAAGCACCGCGCGATGACGGCGAGCCACTCTAGGATCTTCTGCTCGGCATTCCTGGCTGCGTCGGCGAGGTCGCCGACGTTCGTCTCGCCTTCCATCTTCTCCGTGAGCGCATCGATCTGACGTAGCGCGTAGGCCTGGGTGCGCGCAACGGTGGTGCTGGTGCCCTGCACCTTCGACCACGTCACCGCGGAGACCCGCCCTACCTGCTCCCGGATGGTCATGGATTCGTCGATCACCAGGCCGACGCCGATCATGTCCGCCAGCACGGCGTCCTCCTGCGCACGCAGGACGTCGTCGACCTTCTTGTCGATCGTGGCGAGGTAATCGGTGATCTCGTCCATGGCCTGCTGCATCGCCAGCTGAGCCATGATGCCGGCAGCGCCAGCGAGCAGAGCGGGGTTCGTCGCCATGGCGGTGGGGCCCTTCGCGAACTCGACGAAGCCATTTATCCGCCCGCTGCTCCCCTTGATGACGCCGGTGCTGAGATTGTTCGAACTCGTCCTCAACCCGTGATTATGAGCCAGCTGTGCCGACTCCTTGGTCAGCTTCACCCAGCGACCGGAGACGGCTGCCATGGCAGATCCTGCTTGGGCCGCTCCTGATCCGGTTACGAGTGCCGAACCCAGGTTGGGCAGCCGGAGGTCGGTGGACGCCAGCCCCTCGGCACCGAGGAACTTCTCGACAGCCGTCGGCTCCCCGATGACGGCAAGACCGTCGCCATCACTGATCAGATGAAGCTCGTCCGCCATCGTCGGCTCCTGAGGTCCATGGGTGGAGGCAGTTGCCCCCACGACATTCCGGGCGTCGCCGGGTCAGGCGATGAGTTGAAGGGAGCGCGTCCTGCTCTGCACTTTGAACGCGCTCCACCTCGAGGAGACTACCGCGACCGGGCGACACGCCATCGACCTCCGCGCGGATCCTCGAGAGCGTGTGCGGTCATGCGAGGTCGTCGCGCCAGGGCAGCTCTCACGATCGCGTGGGGTCGCTCCCGGCCGCCATTGCGTGGTCCAGGAGGGGCGCTCGACGTCGACGGCCTGCAGTTCTGGGGAGGCGTAGAGCGCGTCACACCGACAGTCCATGCAGGGGCGTCGCGGTTCGTCCCCCTCGTACGTAAGATCAGGGCAGCCGCGAAGACGAGGTGAGGACAAGCAGTGGACGCTTTTGAGGTGCATCGGCAGCTCATCCAGGATTACAAGTCCTTCACCGAGGGCTTTGTCGACATCCATGATCGGCGTCTCCGCGAGTGCGTCGAGGCTCAGAGTCTGGCCGGAGCACAGTGGCCAGACCCGTGGTTGTCGCTCAATCCGAACTTTGAACCCGGCGGCAATGTCAGCGACCTCGTCGCCGAGGAGCTCCTTCACCCGGACTGCACAGCGATCTTCGCGGACAAGCGCGCC
>JAUNUZ010000071.1:0-7037 GCA_030537915.1 Micrococcales bacterium | reverse complement strand
GCAGAGACCCTTCTCCCTCTACAAGCACCAGCGCGAGGCCATCGAGGCCGCCCGCTCGGGTGGCTCCTACGTTCTCACCACCGGCACGGGTTCGGGCAAGTCCTTGGGCTACATCGTCCCGATCGTCGACCGGGTCCTGCGGTCAGCCAGCGGCCGGGGCATCAGGGCAGTTGTGGTCTATCCGATGAATGCCCTCGCGAACAGCCAGCGTGAGGAACTCGACAAGTTCCTCCTCGATGGCTTTGACACACCCCCGGTGACCTACAGGCGTTACACCGGGCAGGAGTCCCTGGAGGAGCGGGAAGCTGTCCTCAAGGACCCACCAGACATCCTGCTCACCAACTACGTGATGCTCGAGCTGATGCTGACGCGCCCGGACGAGCGGGAACTGCTCCGAAAGCACGCCAAGGGCTTGGAGTTCCTCGTCCTGGACGAGCTGCACACCTACAGGGGACGTCAGGGGGCCGACGTGGCCATGCTCGTCAGACGGCTCCGAGATCTCTGCCAGGCCCACGACACCCTGCAGTGCGTCGGCACGTCGGCGACGATGTCGAGCGGCACGACAACGCGAGAGCAGGAAGAAGACGTCGCGGCCGTGGCCTCGCGAATCTTTGGCACGCGCGTGCCGACGCAGAACGTCATCGTCGAGACCCTCAAGCGAGCAACCCACGGCGACCCGGGGGACGGGCACGCCCTGACCGAGGCCGTGCGGGCCCGCGGCGTGGCGGAGCTTGCCTGGTCACCGACGCACAGCGCCCTTCAGGAAGACTCCCTGGCCTCCTGGATCGAGGACTCGTTCGGGATCCAGGTGGAGCCGGGTGGGGATCGGCTGGTTCGGCGCCCTCCCACGACGGTGGAGATGGCGTCCGACGCGCTCGCCGAGATCGTCGGCGAGCCTGCCGGCAGGTGCGCGACCGCGCTCAGGGCGACGCTGCTGGCAGGGTCGCGGGTTCGCAGCACGGAGTCCAACCGCCCGCTGTTCGCCTTTCGTCTCCACCAGTTCCTCTCCAAGGGCAGCTCGATCTTCACGACACTGGAGAGTCCCGCGGACCGCGAGATCGTGACCGACTACGCAACCGTCCTGGGACCCGAGGAGAAGCGGCTCTATCCACTGGCATTCTGCCGTGAGTGTGGACAGGAATACCTCATGGCCGTGCGAAAAGCAGACGGTGGCGAGCGGTTCGAGGCGCGCCACCAGCTGCGTCCCGGCCAGGAGGGGGAGGGCTATCTCTTCGTCAGCCACGAGCGTCCCTGGCCCTTCGACCCTGTCGCGGAGGACCGCCTCCCAGCATCCTGGTTGGGCGGCGCCCGAGGCGCCACGGTGATCGACCCGCGACGCAAGGACGTGCCAGTCAGGTATGTCGTGAGCCCTCAGGGCGTCGCGACCAAGGCGAGCGGTAACGAGCCGGCACCCAAGGGTGCGACGATCGCTGCCTGGATCCCGGGGTCGTTCCGGTTCTGCCTCCAGTGCGGAGTGACCTATGAGGGGCTGAGGTCCAGCGACTACGGCAAGCTGGCGACTCTCGACCAGGAGGGCCGCAGCAGTGCCATGACGGTGATCGCCACCAGCATCCTTCGGGCCTTGCAGCGGGTTCCCGCGAGCGACCTGCCGAAGGACGCGCGCAAGCTGCTGACCTTCGTGGACAACCGGCAGGATGCCTCCCTGCAGGCGGGACATTTCAACGACTTTGCGCAGATCGTCCAGCTGCGCGCGGGACTTCACAAGGCGCTCGTGGCCAGCGGTGCAGACGGGCTGGACCCTGTCGACCAGCTCGGGCATGCCGTCGTCAGGGCGCTGGACCTCAGCCCGGAGGAGTTCGCGCTCGCACCAGAGGCGCTTGACCTCGCCCCCGCCCGACGCGCCTTGCGACTGGTGGTCGAGCACCGCGCCCTCAGAGACCTGCAGAAGGGACTACGTGTCACCCTGCCCAACCTGGAACAGACCGGCCTGCTCCGGATCAGCTACCCCACGGTGGAGCTCCTGGCCGGACGCGAGGACCTGTGGGACGAGGCGCACCCCCGGCTGCGCGATCTCGCACCCGGTCAGCGCCAAGAACTCATCAGCGTGCTGCTCGACGAGTTCCGCCGCGTCCTCGCCATTGACGCCGAGGGCCTCATGCAGGACCGGATGGACTCCCTGGTCCGACTCAGCGCGGCCCACCTCACCGGGGTCCTTGCCTTCACCGACACCGAGATGGTGCCCATTGGGCTCGCGGTCGCCGAGTCCGGACAGAAGGGTCAGGTCAGGCACGTCCTGACGCTCACAGGGCGCGGCGCTTACGGACGGTGGATGCGTCGCAACGACGCGCTGCCCGGCATGAGCGTCGCGGACGCCGACGACGTCATCCACTCGCTCCTCGGCATTCTCGAGCGTCATGGCTTGATCACCAGGGCGCTCGAGCGAGGTGTGAAGGGTTATCGCGTCAGTGTCTCGGCCATGCGCCTACATGCCGGCGACGGCGAGGTGGGAGCGCCGGACCCCCTACGACGAACCTTCGGGGCGGAGCAGGCTCCACGCGTCGTCGAGTTCTTCCGGGACCTCTACCGGGATGCTGGCACCGAGCTCGGCGGGCTGCAGGCCCGGGAGCACACGGCGCAGGTGAGGGCCGACGTCAGGGAGGAACGCGAGAAGGAGTTCCGCTCCGGAGATCTCAAGCTGCTGTTCTGCTCGCCGACCATGGAGCTCGGTGTGGACATCGCCTCGCTCAACGTGGTCGGCCTGAGGAACGTCCCTCCGACACCGGCCAACTACGCCCAGCGCAGCGGGCGAGCCGGACGCAGCGGTCAACCCGCCTTGGTGGTGACCTACTGTGCCTCGGGCAACAGCCACGACACCTACTACTTCGAGCGCTCGGACCGGATGGTCGCGGGCAAGGTGCATCCCCCGCGGTTGGACCTTGCCAACGAGGACCTCGTCCGGTCGCACGTGCAGGCGATCTGGCTCGGGGAGGCCCTCGCGGCGACCGAGGCAGGCCTCAACCGCTCCATGGCTGAGGTCGTGGACGTGACACAGCCCGGATACCCCCTGCAGGCAGAGATCGCTGGCACCCTGGCCGA
Organism: Micrococcales bacterium; assembly: GCA_030537915.1. Lineage (GTDB taxonomy): Bacteria > Actinomycetota > Actinomycetes > Actinomycetales > Dermatophilaceae > Kineosphaera. The sequence continues at coordinate 3,980 of JAUNUZ010000071.1, read as the reverse complement.
CCCCGAGGCGCGAGCGCGAGCCCTGACCACCGCGCGAGAGGTGCTCCGCCCGCTCGAGGAGGAGCTGGCCCGTTCCTCGTGGTGGGAGCAGGGCTGGGTCGACCGCGTCGTTAACCAGGCGCCAGTGAGTTTCGATGCTGCGTGCGACCGCTGGCGCGACCTCTTCCGGGTGGCAGAGGGCGAGCTCCAGGCCGCCCACAGGCTCATCTCGGACTTCTCCAAGGACAAGGACGAGCGTGACCAGGCCGAGCGTCGTTACCGGGAGGCGCGCCAGCGGATGGAGCTTCTCCGCAACGACTCCGACACTCGTGGCCAGTCAGACTTTTACACCTACCGTTATCTGGCGTCCGAGGGATTCCTGCCCGGCTACTCCTTCCCCCGGCTACCCCTCGCGGCCTTCATCCCAGGTCGGCGAGGTGACCGGGGCAGTTGGCTGCAGCGCGGTCGCTTCCTGGCGATCTCCGAGTTCGGCCCGAACTCCTTGATCTATCACGAAGGGTCGCGCTACCAGGTGACGAACATCAGCCTCCCGCGTGCGCCCGGCGGCTCCGGTGACGCAGAGGTCGTGCGCACAGCTCTGAAGGTGTGCGAGGAGTGTGGCTACCATCACACCGAGATGCTGCTCGAGATGTGCGAGAACTGCGGAGAGCCGTTGCGGCACAAGTGGAACGAGATGCTCCAGCTGCAGACCGTCATGACCAGACGTCGAGAGCGCATCAGCGCCGATGAGGAAGAACGCAACCGGGTCGGTTTCGAGCTCCGCACGACCTATCGCTTCACGCCTCGAGGAGCCCATCCTGGTCGTGCCACGGCACGAGTCCTGGGTCCGGACGGGAACGCCCTCGCGACGGTCGACTATGGGGACGGCGCAGAGCTTCGCCTCACCAACCTAGGCCGGCGGCGGCGCGCCAACCACGACGTGCATGGGTTCTACCTCGACCTTGTCAAGGGACAGTGGCTCGCCGAGACCAAGGCCGGAGAGCAACGAGAGCTGGACGAGGACGGTCTTCAGGCGCAGCAGGACGTCAAGAACAAGGCACGTGTCGTGCCCTACGTCGAGGACCGACGCAACGTCCTGGTCCTCCGCTGGGCCGAGCGTCGCACGGAGACGGAAGCCATCACCCTGCAGTTCGCGCTGGAGCGTGGGATCGAGGTGGCTTTCCAGCTAGAAGACTCAGAGCTGTCCAGCGAACAGCTCCCTGACGGTGACGAGCGCGGTCGGATGCTCCTTGTGGAGGCCGCGGAGGGCGGAGCCGGGGTCCTGCGCCGTCTTCAGGCCGAGGCCGGATCGTTGGCGACCGTGGCTCGGGAGGCCCTGGCGCTCCTCCACGTCAACCCCGACACGGGCGAGGAGACGGACGAGGCATGCGTCAGGGGCTGCTACCGCTGTCTGCTCTCCTACGGCAATCAGCTGTGGCACGAGCAGATCGACCGGCGTTCTGCGGTGGCCCCGCTGCTGTCGATGGCCTCGGGAGTGACCGAGCCGCTCGAGGAGAGCCGCCGCCCAGGAGTCTCCAGCGCGCATGCCCATTCACCGCTGGAGGGGCGGGCCGGCGCCCTGGCAGCTCTTCTGCGCTCGCACGACCTCAGGCTGCCGTCGGCCACCGATGTCGAGCGCGAGGGAGTCCGCGTCGACATGCTTTACGACGGTGCGATCCCGACCGCCGTGGTGCTCGATGTCGAAGGACAACCACCCGCCGACACGATGGCTCTCGAGTTCGCTGGGGTGAGCGTGATCAGGATCGGGCCTCAGGACGATCTACGTCGTGTGATCAGAGCACACCCGGGTGTCTTCGGAGTGCTCGAGCAGCGGACCCAGGGCAACAGCAGCATCGAAGGAGCACGAGGATGAGCAGCACGACGACGATGCCCACGTATGCGGCGGGGACCCTCGTGCATGCCCGCGGACGGGACTGGGTGGTGCTTCCCGAGAGCGATGACCAGATGCTCGTGCTCCGCCCGCTCGGGGGTGGGATCGACGACACAGCAGCGGTGATCCCCGCCCTCGAGAAGGTGCTCCCGGCCGCGTTCTTGCCGCCGGACCCCTCGGACATCGGCGACGACCGCAGCGCCCGCCTCCTGAGGGACGCCCTCCGGATCGGTTTCCGCTCGACCGGTGGGCCGTTTCGGAGCCTCGGCTCGCTGTCCGTGACTCCACGTCCCTACCAGCTCGTCCCTCTGCTCCTGGCACTCCGGCAGGAGACGGTTCGTCTGCTCATCGCCGATGACGTCGGCATCGGCAAGACTGTCGAGGCGGGCCTGGTCGCGGCAGAGCTGCTGGCACAGGGCAGTGCCCGTGGCCTCAGCGTGCTGTGCCCGCCCAGCCTTGCCACCCAGTGGACCGCCGAGCTGGAGCAGAAGTTCGGGATGCAGCCCCAGCTCGTGCTACCCGGGACGGTGCGACGCCTGGAGCGTGGGCTGTCCTACGGGGAGTCCATCTTCGAGCGCCACCCCGTGACCGTGGTGTCGACCGACTTCATCAAGGGGGAGCGTCGTCGGGACGAGTTCCTGCGCTCGGCACCTGACCTGGTCATCGTGGACGAGGCCCACTCGTCGGTGAACGACGACACGGGCGCTGGGGGATCGGGCCGAACCCAGCGCTACCGGCTGGTGAGAGATCTGGCAGTCCGGGCGGACCGCCACCTGATCCTCGTGACCGCCACCCCGCACAGCGGCAACGATGGCGCCTTCCGCAACCTCATCGCGCTCCTCGACGAAGACCTCAAGACCGCCGACCTGGGAACGGAGTCGGGCCGGCGGGCGCTCGCTGCCCACATGGTGCAGCGCCGACGCGCCGACATCCGTAGCTACCTTCAGCAGGACACGAAGTTCCCCTCGGACCGGCAGGTGCTCGAGCTCGCCTACACGCTCAGCGCCCGGCACCGGGGCCTCTTCGACGACGTCCTCGCCTACGTCCGGGGGCAGGTGCAGGACCAGAGCGGCACCCGCCTGCAGCAGCGGGTGCGTTGGTGGTCCGCCTTGTCCCTGCTGCGTTCGGCCGCGTCCTCCCCAGCAGCGGCCGCCGCCACACTTGAGACCCGCGCCGCTGCCTCGCAGGCAGACGACGTGCGCGCGGCGGACCGCCTGGGCAGCGCCGAGGTGCTGGACCAGGCAGAGGACGACGCGCTCGACTCCGCCGATGCCACACCAGGGGCCATCACCGTCGACGAGACAGGGTCGGCCGCACGACGGCGTCTGCGTCAGATGCAGGAGGCTGCCGAGAGGCTCGCGGCCGACTGGCAGGACGACGCGAAGCTCGCGCTGCTCATCCGTCATGTCCGGGCACTCATCAAGGACGGCTTCCACCCGATCGTCTTCTGCCGGTTCATCCGCACCGCGCACTACGTCACCGGCGCCCTGCGCTCGGCCCTGCCCCGAGGGGTCGAGGTCGAGGTGGTCACCGGTGAGCTGGCAGCCGAGGAGCGATCTGGCCGCGTCTCCGAGCTGGCCCTGCGGGCCGGCGACGGGCCCAAGGTGCTCGTCGCGACGGACTGTCTGTCCGAGGGGGTAAACCTGCAGGAGGACTACCAGGCGGTCGTCCACTATGACCTGGCGTGGAACCCGACGCGCCACGAGCAGCGGGAAGGACGGGTCGACCGCTTCGGACAACCCGCCGACGTCGTACGCGCCACCCTCATCTACGGCGAGGACAACGGCATCGACGGCATCGTCCTCGACGTGCTGCTGCGCAAGCACGAGGCCATCCGCAAGGCTCTCGGCATCTCCGTGCCGGTCCCGCCCCAGAGCGACCAGGTGCTCGCCGCCCTTCTCGAGGGTGTGCTTCTGCGGGGCGGCCAGGGAGAGCTGCAGCTGGACTTCGGCGCTCAGTCGACGGCGGCTCGCCTGGACGAGGAGTGGCGCAGCACCGCCGAGGCGGAGCGGGCGAGCAGGAGCCGTTTCGCGCAGGCCAGCATCCACCCGGACGAGGTGCAGGCCGCCCTGGAGGCTGGGGAGCTGGACCGGCCCGTCCTCGTCGTCGC
>JAUNUZ010000070.1 GCA_030537915.1 Micrococcales bacterium | reverse complement strand
CCCGCTGAGCGGGCTCTAGGCGCGGGCGCTTGGATCCGCATATGCTCAACCTCAGCATTACTGCACGCGCCCGCAGTGATGACAGGAGCTGAGGAGGAGCCGTGACCGCGACCGTCAACGTCCAGGACCTGTACCGTCGCGTGAGCTCGGTGATCCCGCCCGTCGAATGGGCGACGTTCACCGACGACATCGAGGCGATCTGGCGCCTCAAGGAGCAGCGCAACGCCGTCGTGCTCGCGCATAACTACCAGACGCCGGAGATCTTCCACGGTGTCGCGGACATCGTCGGCGACAGCCTCGCGCTTGCCCGTGAGGCACAGGACGTCGAGGCAGACGTCATCGTCCTCGCCGGGGTGCACTTCATGGCCGAAACCGCGAAGCTGCTCAATCCAGCTAAGACGGTTCTCGTGCCCGATCCCCTCGCCGGTTGCTCGCTCGCCGAGTCGATCACCCCGGCCGACGTACGCGCCCTGCGCGCGGCTCATCCGGGCGTCCCGGTCGTCACCTACGTCAATACCTCCGCCGCGGTGAAAGCCGAATCCGATGTGTGTTGCACGAGTGGCAACGCGGTGGCTGTCATCCAGCAGGTGACGAGGGCTTGGGGCGTCAACGAGGTCATCATGATCCCGGACGAATACCTCGCCGCGAACATCGCCGCCCAGACCGGCGTCCGCGTCATCACCCACCCCGGCCGCTGTGAGGTCCACGAGCGCTTCAATGCCGGCGACATCGCCGAACTGCGCGACGCCCACCCCGGCGTCGTCGTGCTCGCCCACCCCGAATGCTCGCCTGAGGTGGTCGCCGCCGCGGATCATGCCGGCTCCACGGCGCAGATGCAGGCCTATGTCGAGACGCGCAGGCCCGCCCGCGTGGCACTCATCACCGAGTGCTCGATGAGCGACAACATCGCGGCCCGCAACCCCGACATCGAGATGATCCGGCCCTGCAATCTGTGCCCCCACATGAAGCGCTCGACCCTGGCCAAGATCCGGCACAGCCTCGAAATGCTCACGTATGAGGTCACCCTTGACCCCGCGACCGCCGCGGGGGCCCGCCGAGCCGTCGAGCGCATGCTGCAGATCGCCTGAGGAGACTGCCATGAACGCACCCGATCTGCGGGCGTTGGCCGGACGGCCGGTCATCATCGGCGCCGGCCTCGCCGGCCTCATGACCGCGCTGGAGCTCGCCCCGACGCTGTGCGTCCTGGTCACCGGCTCCACGCTCGGCGCGGACTGCGCGAGCGACCTCGCGCAGGGCGGGCTCGCGGCCGCCATCGGCGTAGATGACAACCCGAGCCTGCACGCCGCGGACACGATTGCGGCGGGTGCCGGCCTGTGCGATCCCGCGGTCGTCGAGCGGATCACGAGGGCCGGACCCGAGTCGGTCGCAACGATGCTCGGGCTGGGGGCGCGGCTGGATCGGTCCGCCGACGGTTCCTTGCGCCTCGGTCTGGAGGGCGCGCACGTTCGCCGCCGCATCGTGCACGCGGACGGCGACGGCACCGGCCACGAGATGACCCGTGCTGCGGTCGCCGCTGTTCGCGCCAGCCCTTCGATCACGGTGCTCGAGCACGCGTACGCGGTTCGGCTCACAACCACCGGGGCAGCGGTGACCGGGGTGTGGCTCGCGGTCCCGCGCACCGCCGGCACAAGGGAATTCGGCGTCGAAGGAACCGAAACGCTCGTTCACCTGTCCAGTGATCGGGTCGTGCTGGCCACCGGTGGACTGGGAGGCCTCTACGGCCACACGACGAATCCCCGCGGGGCGCGTGGCAGCGGGCTCGCCCTCGGGCTGCGCGCCGGCGCCGTTGCCCAGGACCTGGAGATGGTGCAATTCCACCCGACCGCGCTGGACGTCGGCCTCGACCCGATGCCGCTGGTCACCGAGGCGGTGCGCGGCGAAGGGGCTGTGCTGGTCACGCTCGACGGCGTGCGGATCCTGTCGGACGCACTGGCGGCCCGCGACATCGTCTCCCGGGCGGTGTGGGCTCAACTGGAGGCGGGGGCCTTGGTTTACCTCGATGCCCGTGAGGCGATCGGGACCCGATTCCCGCGGCTCTTTCCGACGGTGACGGCGGCGTGCCGGGCGGCCGGGATCGACCCCGTGGGCGATCTCATCCCGGTCCGGCCGGCGGCGCACTACGCGATGGGCGGCCTGCTCGTGGACGACGAGTGCCGGACCACCGTGCCTGGCCTCTGGGCCGTCGGTGAGGTGTCCTCGACCGGTCTGCACGGGGCGAACCGCCTCGCGAGCAATTCCCTGCTCGAGGCGATCGTGTGCGCTGGCTGGGCAGCTCGCAGCGTCCGGTCCGCCGGTCGCACAAATGGGCAGGCCACGCCCCCCGCCGCGCCAGAGCGGATACCCCATGAGCCGTCCGGGTGGGCTCCGGACCCGCTGGCGCGCGAAACGCTCACCCGCCACGCGGGGGTGCTGCGTGACCGGAACGGGCTGGCCCAGGCCATCGGAACGCTGGCACCCGACGCCCTCGCCTGCGACGCACGCCTCGTCAGCACCCTGCTCTGTGTGGCAGCGGTGCGACGCACCGAGTCCCGCGGCGGGCACTGGCGCACCGATCTGCCTGCGGGCGCGATCCCGGAGCCTGCCGCGCACACGCTCGTCAGCATCGCCGATTGCGCTGTCGAGGCCCTCGCGGCTGAGGTCGAGCGAGCCCGCGCGCCGGAGCGCCGAGTCGAGCGCCCCGACCCGACGCTCCACCTGGCGGAGCCGGCGTTGAGCGCCACCGCGACACCTTCCGCGACGCCCGTGCGGAGCGCCTCATGACCCTTCCCCGCGTGATGCTGGAGCCGATCGTGCGCACCGCACTGTTGGAGGACCTCGGCCGCGCCGGGGACCTCACGACCCAGGCGACGGTCTCCAGCGATCGGCAAGCCACTCTCGCGATCGTCGCGCGGGACCACGGCGTCGTGTCCGGGACGGACTGCGCGGTGCTGGCGTGGACCCTGCTGGACCCCGACGTTGAGGTCAGGATCGACCTGCCGGACGGCAGCCGGGTCGGGCCGGGGAGCCGGATCGGCACCGTGCGCGGCAGCGCCCGCAGCCTGCTGACCGGTGAACGGGTCGCCCTGAACTTCCTCGGCCACCTGTCCGGAGTCGCCAGCGCGACGTCGGGATTGGTGCAGGCGGTCTCGGGAAGCACGACGCGGATCTGCGACACCCGCAAGACAACCCCCGGGCTACGCAGCCTTGAGAAGGACGCGGTTCGCGCGGGAGGTGGTCACAACCACCGCTTCGGCCTCGACGACGCGATCCTCATCAAGGACAACCACATCGCCTATGCCGGGGGTATCACGGCGGCCGTGCGAGCGGCCCGCGAAGCCGTGGGACACCTCGTGAAAATCGAGGTGGAGGTCGACACGCTCGAACAGCTCGACGAGCTTCTCGACTGTGACGCCGACGCGGTGCTCCTGGACAATATGACCCCTGCGCAGTTAGCGGAGGCGGTCCGGCGGGTCGCGGGACGGCTGATCACCGAAGCCTCCGGCCGGGTCACCCAGGAGACGGTCGCCGCACTGGCGGCCTCCGGCGTCGATCTCATCAGCGCGGGGTGGCTGACGCACAGCGCGCCCGTTCTCGACGTCGGCCTGGACGCGGTGGACTGACGGGGCGGGACGCGCAACATCCGTCACCGCAGACCGCACCTGGAGAGCTCCCCGCAGATACGAGAGTGAAGGTCACCCCGGTACGCCCGCACGTGGTGGCCCAGTAGACGGAACTGCATGACAGCGCCCCCTTGAGCCGCAGAAGCCGTCGAAACCGGCACAATGTCTGCATGGCTGATCTGGATGGCAAGGTCTTCGTCGTCGTCGGCGCCTCCGGTGCCCTCGGCTCCCGCATCGCCCAGCGACTCTCCGACGCCGGGGCCTCGCTGACCCTCGCCGTCCGCTCAGCGGACTCGCCGATCGAGGGCGCCCACACCGTCTCCGCAGACCTGCGCGAACCCGACGCCGCGCAGCGCATCATCGACGCCGCGATGGCACAGCACGGCCACCTCGACGGGCTCGTCATCGCGGCCGGCATCGCCGCGTTCGGCGCGCTCGCCGAGATCGATGACGACACCGTCGACGACCTGGTCCTCGTTGACTTCCTCGGGCCGCTGCGCCTGTTGCGGACGGCTCTACCGGTGCTCGAGCCTGGCGGCGTCGTCGCCGGGATCAGCGCCGTGCTCGCCGAGCAACCGGTGGCCGGGATGGCGACCTACTCGGCGGTCAAGGCCGCCGCGTCGGCCCTCTTCCTCGCAGCAGCGAAGGAGGCGCGCAAGAGCAAGATCCGGGTGCTGGACATTCGTCCGCCGCACACCGAGACGGGCCTGGCCGGGCGGGCTATCGCAGGCATCGCCCCGAAGATGCCCGAAGGAGCCGACCCGGATGCGGTGGCCGAGCGGATCGTGAAGGCGATCGTTGGTAACGAGCGTGAACTGCCCAGCTCAGCGTTCAGCTGAACTGCACGACCTCAGCGCGCCACGAGGACGGCTCCGGGACGACCCTGAACAGGCCTGATTCCCCCCTGATTCCCGGTGGACAACGTATTCAGCGGGCCGCCCACGCGATCTACTGGTGGCAACGACGGTTCACCATCACGAGAAGGGCGTCAGCCATGGACCAGCACCCCACCTATCCATCCCACCAACCGACCGGTGTGAATCCTTTGGGGATCGACCCCATGACCATCGCCACCGTCGAAAAGAACTGGGCCGTCGGCTCGCACCTGTCGGCGTTCGTGCCGGCGCTCCTGTCGGCTGTCACCATGTTGCCCGGCTGGAGCGTCCTTGGACCGCTGCTCATGATGCTGGTGACCAAGGACAAGCCGTTCGCCCAGCGTGCCGCCAAGGACGCCCTCAACTTCGAGATCACCTGGAGCATCGCGAGCGTCATCGCGGCAATCACGATCATCGGCCTACCCCTCGTCCCCGTCATCGCCATCGGCATGGTCGTCTGCCATGTGCGGGGTGCCATCAAGGCGAGCCAGGGCGAGCGCTACGCCTACCCGTGGACCCTGCGTCTCGTGAGCTGAGACGCCACCAGCGGAGCCACCCGCCACCCATTTGCGAGCGGTCTGGTGCTCCTGGGCTTCTAGACCGTGGTCAGAAGCCCAGGAGGCGCCGGACCACCGTATCCGTGAGTAGCCGACCGCGCAGCGTGAGCACGAGGCGGTCACCGTCCCCCTGCCGGGTGACGAGGCCGTCCCCGACCAGAGCGGGGACGGCCGCGCGGCCTGCGGGGTCCAGCGCGGCAACCGGCAGTCCCGTGGCCAGGCGGATGACGAGTAGCACGGTCTCCTCATAACGCTGAGCGTCGGTGAGCACCTCGCGTCCCTCTCCGGGGGAGGCACCGGACGCGAGCTGCTGGGCGTAGCGCGCCGGATGCCTTACATTCCACCAGCGCACCCCGCCGACGTGGCTGTGCGCCCCGGGCCCGATACCCCACCACGAGCCGCCACGCCAGTAGCCGACATTGTGGCGGCACTCATCTTGCGGCCGGCGCGCCCAGTTGCTCACCTCGTACCAACCGAATCCGGCATTCGCCAGGAGTTCGTCGGCCAGCTCGTACTTGTCCGCCTCGTCGTCGTCGGTCGGCGCCGAGACGAGACCTCGGCGCACCTGTGCGGCCAGGCGAGTGCCCTCCTCGATGACGAGTGCGTACGCCGACACATGGTCGGGTTGCAGCTCCAGAGCTTTGGTCAGGGAGTCGCGCCAGTCCCCGAGCGACTCCCCCGGCGTCCCGTAGATGAGGTCGAGGCTCACGGCGAGCCCCGCGGCGCGTGCCGCGCGGACGGCGCGCTCGACGTTCGCAGGGTCATGGGTGCGATCCAGCGTCCGGAGGACATGGCTCACCGAGGACTGCATCCCCAGACTTACCCGGGTGAAGCCCGCGGCGGCGAGGCTGTGCATCGATGCTTCGTCGACGGTGTCGGGATTTGCTTCGGTGGTGAGCTCCGCACCCTGCGCAAGCCCGAAGCGCTCTCGGATCGCCTCGATCAACCCCCCGAGCTGGGCCGCCGCGAGCAGGGTCGGGGTACCGCCGCCGACGAAGACCGTCTCGACCGGGCGTGCCGACCGCCCTAGGACTTTGGTCGCGAGGTCCAGCTCGGCGATGGCCCAGTCGGGGTAGTCGGCCGTCGTCGTGCCGGCGCGCGGCTTGTCGGAGCCCCCACTCAGCTGCGGTCCGCTCAGCTCCGCGGGCGTGTACGTATTGAAGTCGCAGTAGCCGCACCGCACCCGGCAGAACGGAACGTGCAGGTAGATGCCCCACGGCGCGTCGGCGATACGGGCCAGCGCGGCGTTAGGCAGGTGCCCGTCGGTGGGAGCAGGGTCGGCTTCGGGTGGGGCGCTCGGCACCCGCTCAGTCTTGCAGTCGCGCCCATCGCTGTTGCGCCGGGCAGCGGTAGGCGCCGCGTCTATCCCGCCTAAGACCAACCGAGCCGGGCCCGGACCGGTTCGGCCAATCCCGACCCCGCGGGGTGATCCCGCAGCAGACGCCGGCGCAACGGTTCGACATCGTCCGCGGCGAAGAGTTCGTCGACCCGCACGGCGTGCCCCGGGCACGAGACGACCTCGACTGCGTCCCCCGCGGCCACCGCACCCGGTGCGAGCACGCGCAGATAGGTGCCGATCCGTCCGGCGGCGGCGAACCTCTGGACCCACCGCGGCTCGGCCATCCGACGCTCGAAGGTGGCGCACGGGGTCCGCGGCATCGTCACCTGGAGCATCAGCCCGTCGCTGCCGACACGCCACACGGAGCCGATGACAGCGTCCGAGACCGCCATCCCGGCGGTCGTGAGGTTCTCGCCGAAGAGACCGGGAGCCAGCGCGCGTCCCAACCGTCTCTCCCACCAGTCCAGGTCCTCGCGGGCGTAGGCGTAGACAGCCTTGTCCGGTCCCCCATGGTGGCGCCGGTTGACCTGGCGATCGCCTGCGAGGCCCAGCTCGTGGACGGCGATCGGGCCCGGCACCGGACGCTTGTCGATCGCGCTCGCCCCGCCGAAGCGGGTGCCGATGGGCAGCAACTCGGCGACGACATTGACGTGGGTCACACGCCCCGCATCGGCCGCGCTCACGAGCGCCGAAGGAACTCGAGATCGTAGATGCGCCGCCGGGCGGCAACGCCCTTGCGTTCGTAGAGGGTGAGCGGCCGCCTCTCGAAGCGGGGTGCCCAACCCTGGGCTGCATGCGGATTGACCAGGTCGGTACACGCCGAACCAACCGCGAGCATCTGCTGGGCGTAGTGCTCCCAGTCGGTCGCCAGCCGCAGCACCCCATCCGGTGCGAGCGCACGCGCGGCATCGGCAACGAAGTCCTCGTCGACGAGTCGCCGCTTGTGGTGACGGGCCTTGGGCCACGGATCGGGGAAGTAGACATGCAGCGCGACGATCGACCCCGCGGGCAGGCCGGTCGCCAGAAGCGAGCGCCCGTCGGACTCCAGGACGCGGATATTCTGGATCCCGCGGACCCCGGCCTGGACTACCGTGCGTGCGGCACCGGGCCGGTAGACCTCCACCGCGAGGTGATCCAGCTCCGGGTGAGCGGCGGCGTAGTCGAGCGCGGCCTCGCCTGTCCCGCTGCCGATCTCGACGACGAGCGGCGCGACGCGGCCGAAGGCGGCGGGCGGCTCCAAACGCCACGAGGGGTCCAGACTCGTCGAGCGCTCCCCCGCGTCGGGAGTGACCACGTAGCGCGCGAGCTCGGGCCGCGGCGAGCGCGAGTACTGCCCCTGACGCCGACCGTCGCGACGCCCGAAGGAGACGGTATTGCGTCGGAGGACCTCACGGTCCTGGACGTTCTGGCCGGTCACGCGCTACTTCTTCGGCTTCTCGACGGCTTCGTTCGACAGCGCGGCGATGAAGGCCTCCTGCGGCACCTCGACCCGGCCGACCATCTTCATCCGCTTCTTGCCTTCCTTCTGCTTCTCGAGCAGTTTGCGCTTGCGGCTGATGTCGCCCCCGTAGCACTTGGCGAGCACATCCTTGCGGATCGCTCGAATGGTCTCGCGGGCGATGATGCGCGAGCCGATCGCGGCCTGGATGGGGACCTCGTATTGCTGCCGTGGGATGAGCTTGCGCAGCTTCTCGGCCATGGCGACGCCATAGGCATAAGCCTTGTCCTTGTGCACAATCGAGCTGAAGGCGTCGACCTGCTCACCCTGCAGAAGGATGTCGACCTTGACCAGGTCGGCGATCTGGTCGCCGTCGGGCTCGTAGTCCAGGGATGCATACCCGCGGGTGCGTGACTTGAGCTGGTCGAAGAAGTCGAAGACGATCTCCGCCAGCGGTAGCGTGTAGCGCATCTCGACGCGTTCGGGCGAGAGATAATCCATGCCCCGCAGGGTGCCGCGGCGCTGCTGGCACAGCTCCATGATCGCGCCGATGAATTCCGAGGGGGTCAGGATCGTGCTGCGCACGATGGGCTCGCTGACGTCGCGGATCTTGCCGGCTGGAAACTCGCTGGGGTTCGTCACGTCGATGAGAGTGCCGTCCTCCATCGTCACGTCGTATTCGACGTTCGGCAGCGTCGAGATGAGATCGAGGTTGAATTCGCGCTCAAGTCGCTCGCGCACGATCTCCAGGTGCAGCATGCCCAAGAATCCGACGCGGAATCCGAAGCCGAGCGCCACCGACGTCTCCGGTTCGTAGACCAGAGCTGCGTCATTCAGCTTCAGCTTGTCCAGGGCGTCGCGCAGCACCGGGTAATCCGAGCCATCGATCGGGTACAACCCCGAGAAGACCATCGGTCGGGGGTCGCGGTATCCGCCGAGAGCCTCGCTAGCAGGCTTGTGCTGATTCGTGATCGTGTCGCCGACGCGCGATTGCCGCACATCCTTGACGCCGGTGATGATGTAGCCGACCTCGCCGACGCCCAGTCCCTTGCTCGGCACCGGTTCGGGAGAAATGACCCCGATCTCGAGAAGCTCATGGGTCGCCTTCGTGCTCATCATCGCGATGCGCTCGCGCTGGCTGAGATTACCGTCCACAACGCGGACATAGGTGACCACGCCGCGATAGGTGTCGTAGACGGAGTCGAAGATCATCGCGCGGGCCGGAGCGCTGGCATCTCC
>JAUNUZ010000069.1 GCA_030537915.1 Micrococcales bacterium | reverse complement strand
GAACCAACAGCGGATCGGAACCCGCGACGACGGCCTGGGAGCATCCGCAGGCGAACGACGGCATGCGCCACATCGACAACAGCCTCGCCGTGACGGTGTCGTTGCCGCTCAGCTTCACGAGCTGGTCCCAGACGGGAACGAGCTCGGGCATGTGCTGGAGCATTTGCTGGCGGCACTCGGCCAGGCTCGGCCGGTCGGAGAAGCCCTGGGACTTGTACCACGACGAATAGGCCACCCATGTTGCGTCGTACAAGGCCTTCCATCGGCGACCGGGGGTGTCTTCCTGATACGAGTGGAGGCGCAGTGGGAACGTCGTGCGCGTGGCCACCTGGCTGGGGGCGGTCCGGGCCGTGTCTGGGTAGGTCACATTGGACCAGGCCAGGCCGAAGTCGATCCAGCCGCGCCAGTCGGCGGGGTTCGCCGGGGGCACGGGGGCGCGACCTCGGAGGTTTTGGCGGGAGGAGGTGAAGGTGTCTGTTGCGCTGGTCGTCATGCTCGTCAAGCTAGCATTGACGATCTGCTCGCGTCAATGCTGCATTGACGCAAGGTTCCGGGCCTTGCAGACCTATGCGGAGAAGGAGCCGGCACCGTCACCACCCCTCGTCCTGCGCCCCAGGACGAGGCGCAGGGTGAGCGCGCAGCGTGCTAGAGATAGGACCTCAGGGGAGCTGCAGCACCCCGGCCGGGTCGCGTCGGCAATGGCTGTCCGAGGCCCTACGTTGCCGAGAAGGCCGACCCGCGCGTCACGCACAAGCCAGGGAGTGAACCATGGTCGCCACCGCAGATACCCAGATTGACACCGACACCCTCCGTGTCACCAAGTGGACGATTCCTGCGGGGGAGTCGATTCCCATGCACATCCACGAGCACGACTACGTCGTGGTACCGCTGGTCAGCGCCACGATGCACCTGAGGGACCCCGACGCTGTCGAGACCGTGTCGCATATCCAGCAGGGGCGCAGCTACCACCGGCAAGCAGGCGCCGAGCACAGCGTCGCGAACCAAGGTCAGAGCACCATCGAGTTCATCGAGGTGGAGATCCTGCGCGGCCGGTGATGTCGAGTTGCTGGGCCGCGGCAGCGGCACCAGGATCGCGAGCACGACGCGGAGCGGCCCATCAATGAGAAGGTTGTCGGGCACGCACCACGCCAGATTCTCCCGAGGTCGCCACCGAACCCGACGGGCGCAGTCGGGGAATCCTCATGAAGAACGTCGTTGCACCGGTCCGGTCTGGATGGCCTGACCGGATGACGTAGGAAGAGGCGCTGAATGTCCGCACGGATCGAAACCGACAGCATGGGACAGATAGAGGTTCCGCAGGAGCGCTATTGGGGCGCGCAGACCCAGCGCAGTCTCGAGCACTTCGACATCGGCCGCGACACCTTCGTGTGGGGTCGCCCGATGATTCGCGCGCTCGGGATTCTCAAGGGGGCGGCCGCCCGCGCGAACGCCGACCTCGGCGAGCTGACCCTGCAACAGCGCGAGCTGCAGGCCCTCCTCGACGCGGCCGACGAGGTGGCCCGCGGCGATCTCGACGAGGAGTTCCCCCTCGTGGTCTTTCAGACCGGCAGCGGCACCCAGAGCAACATGAACGCCAACGAGGTCGTCGCGAACCGCGCTATCTCCCTCCTTGGTGGTGAGCTCGGCAGCAAGAAGCCGATCCACCCCAACGACCACGTCAACCGCGGGCAGTCGAGCAACGACACGTTCCCGACCGCCATGCACGTCTCCGTCGCACTTGAACTTCGCGAGCGGCTCTACCCACCGGTCGAGCAGCTGCGCGACACCCTGGCAGCCAAGGCCGCCGAATTCGATGACGTCGTTGCCGTGGGGCGGACCCACTTGCAGGACGCCACCCCCATCACGTTGGGCCAGGCGATCGGCGGCTGGGCCGCCCAGCTCGATTTCGCGCTCGCGCAGGTGCGACACGCCGAGGAGGGGATGCACGAGCTGGCGATCGGCGGTACCGCGGTCGGGACCGGCCTCAACGCCCACCCCGACTTCGGCGCTCGGACCGCCGAACTCATCGCAGCCCAGACCGGGATCCCCTTCTGCCAGGCGGCCAACCTCTTCGCCGCGCTCTCGGCGCACGACGCGCTCGTGGCGGTGAGCGCGGCCCTGCGCACGCTCGCCGCGGCGCTTATGAAGATCGCCAACGATGTCCGCTGGTTGGCCTCCGGGCCCCGCTGCGGCATCGGCGAACTCCTCATTCCGGAGAACGAGCCGGGCTCGAGCATCATGCCGGGCAAGGTCAACCCGACCCAGTGCGAGGCCCTGACGATGGTCGTGACACGGGTCTACGGCAACGACGCGTGCGTCGCATTCGCCGGCAGCCAGGGCAACTTCCAGCTCAACGTCTACAAGCCCGTCATGGCGCACGCGGTCCTGGAGAGCATTCGGTTGCTCGCCGACGGCTGCACCTCCTTCGACCACCACTGCGCCCGGGGGATCGAGCCGAATATCGAGCGCATCGAGGCCAACGTGCAGCGCAACCTCATGCTCGTCACCGCGCTCAACTCCCACATCGGCTACGACAAGGCCGCCAAGATCGCCAAGCGCGCCCACCACGAGGGCCTGTCGTTGCGGGAGGCCGCGATCGACTCCGGCGATGTCAGCGCCCAGGACTTCGACCGCTGGGTCGTCCCCGTCGACATGGCCCGCCCGCACTGACCCGGTCTGCCCCTCGATTCTGCTCAGATCGAGCCGAATTCGTCCGTAGAAGAAGGTATGGCGGAGCTGCGACGCGACATCGCGGAGGCTGCGTCTCGAATGCGCAAAACCTTCGGGACGCGGTCGGCAATCAGGAACCTGCACGAGAGCCTCGAAGCGGGCGAGCTCGTCACCTCGATGCTCGCGTGCCTGTACTCCGGGAGCGATGGGCTGCTCGTGCTGACCGATCGTCGGGCGCTCGCCGTCCGAGACGACTATTCCAAGTTTCGCCTGCAGGCGATCTCCCTGGCGGACGTGCGCGCCTTGGACTACGCCCCCACGGTGCACGACGGCCTCGCCGTCCTCACCGACGCCGGGCGGATAGCGGTGCGCAAGATGGACCGCTTGGACAGCAACGCCTTCACCGCGGCCCTGGTGGCCCGCCTGCCGGACATCCTTATCGGGGCGAGTCACCCGCACGCCAAGCAACCTGTGAGTCGCGGGCCGGCACCTCCATCGCTCACCCAACCGTCACCGCTGCAGACCACCCCCGACGTTGCCCAGCGCCAGTCCGAGGCGGCGGTGCAGGCCGTGACCGCAGCCAGGCCCGTTGCGGCACAGTCGCCTCCGACGGCGTCGCAGGTGCCCCTTCCCGGTCCGGCGCCCGAGCCCAGCCAGCCGGCTCCCGGTGCGGACAAGGAGGTGCTGCTCAGCGTTTTGGCCGATCTGCACGCCAAGGGACTGTTGTCCTCGCAAGAGTTGGCAGCCAAGATCTCGCAGGTCGCCGGAACCCCCTGAGGCTCACAGTGCCCCGCTGACGCGGGTGGCATCCCAGGCGCACGGTGTGAGCTGACAACGCCATGCCCGGATGACGTTGCCGGGGTGGGAGATCCGGGTCAGGCGAGCCCCTCGCGGCGCAGGGCGAGCCACAGGTGGGCGGCGGTGTCAGGATCGTCGACGTCGACGTCCCCTACACGTGCGATGAGCGCCAGGCGGTGCCTGATGGTGTTGCGGTGGACGCCGAGCGCGTCGGCCGTGCCCTCGATGCGCCCACGATGCCCGAGATAGGCGGACAGCGTGCCGACGAGGTCGGCCCGGCGGTATCCCGACAACGCCGCCAACGCCTGCTCGACGACCTCGCCGCCGGGGGTCTGGTCACCTCCGCTCGCGGGCGCCGCGCCCAGATCCTGCCACTGCCCGGGTGCGAGAGCGGCGGTGCGGGCCGCGATCCGTCCCAGCTCGTCGACGACCGCGCGGCTGGCGACGGCCGGGCCGAGCACGCCGCCGCCCCGGCTCGCTCGCGCTACCCGGTCCCAGGCAGCGGGGGCTTCCGGGGCCGCCCAGACCCACGTCGTCCTCTCCGGGTCGCAGTGTCGGGCGAGCGCATCGACGTGCGGTAGGCCCGCGAGTGGCGTGCCGTTGACGGCACACCCGACCCGGACGACGTCGGGCCACTGGGCCCCTCCGGCGCGCACATAGTCGGTGGCGGCGTCAACCCGGCCGAGTGCTAGCAGCCGACCGACGACGGCGGGCCCCGCGGCCCGCAAGAGAGCGTTGTCGCTCATCCGGCTCGCGGCGAGGTCGAGCACGGCGCAGGCCGCGAGCGTGAGGTGGCGCAGTTGCGCGGGAATGGGACGGCGGTGCCCGCACGCGACATAGCCCCCGTCGGCCGCGCCGACCGGTTGGAGGAGCACGTCGTCACCCCCGAGGGGGAAGGTCGCTCCCGCGAGCGCGCCGGCGGCCCGGATGCGGCCCACCTCGCGGCCGGCGCGTCGGGCGTTGCCCGCCGCGGACCGCGGCCAGACGGCGTCGGGGTGACCGCTGCTTTCGATATGCGCAGCCCACCCGTCGACTGCACCGGCGAGC
The DNA here is from genome assembly GCA_030537915.1 of Micrococcales bacterium. Taxonomy (GTDB): domain Bacteria; phylum Actinomycetota; class Actinomycetes; order Actinomycetales; family Dermatophilaceae; genus Kineosphaera. The sequence continues at coordinate 4,561 of JAUNUZ010000069.1, read as the reverse complement.
ACACGGATGACCTGGCGGCAGGCCTGCTCGCGCCCCGGTTCCCCGTGGGTCGCGGCCCGCACGAGGGCATGCATCGCACCGAGTGCCCCGGTGAGACCCCTGCTCTCCGCTCGACGCTCGCTCGCAAAGAAGTGTGTGACGATGGTTTGGAACGGGGTGTCGGCCGGGACGAGGAGCAGCGGGAGCCCGGCGCGCTCAGCCGCCGTCCGCAGCGGGGCCGGCAACAACGGGTGCACCGGCCCGATCCCGAAGCCCAGAGCGACGACACCCGCTCCTGCGAGCCGGGTCACGTAGCCGGTTAACGGAGTGATCTGCTTGGGCAGGTCCATGCCAGTCGTGAGGAGGAGCTCGCCACCGTTGAGGAAGGGGGTCGGGTCGAGCAACTCGCTGATGTGGACGCCGGTGACGACGCGAGCCGGGCTAGGCAGCTGCGCGGTCGGGACGAGGTCGCGCTGCAGGGCATCGACGAGTGCGTCGAGCGTGGTGGCCACAACCGTCTCCCGCCCCTGTGCGATCTATCCAAGAACTGTACCTACCTGGACAGTCTGCACGATGACGTTGAGGATCTGGGCCCCTAGCGTAGGTGTATCCGTCGCCATAGCAGCCAGGAGTGCCCCGTGACCGACACCGCCGTCCCCACCGCCCACCCCTCCGGCCTGGAGCCCGCCGACACGCGCGCTCCGCTGGAACAGCGACGGATCGTCGCCACCCAGATCCCCGGTCCCAAGTCCACGCAGTTGCACGAGAAGCGCACCCACAGCGTCGCTCGGGGGCTCGGGACGGTGCTGCCGGTCTTCCTGGATCGGGCGGACGGCGCGATACTGCTCGATGTCGACGGCAACCAGATCATCGACCTAGCCTCGGGCATCGCCGTCACCTCCCTCGGACACAACCACCCGGCCCTGACGAAGGCAGTGCGCGACCAGGCCGAGAAATTCCTGCACACGTGCTACATGGTCACCGAGTACCCCGGTTATTCCGACGTGTGCGAGCGGCTCAACGCGATCGCCCCCGGCGACTCCGACAAGCGCAGCGCCCTCTTCACAACCGGCGCCGAAGCTCTGGAGAACGCGGTCAAGATCTCCCGCGCCTACACCGGCCGCACCGACATCGTCGTCTTCGATCACGCCTACCACGGACGCACGCTCTTCACGCTGGGTATGACATCAAAGGAGGCGCCTTACAAGGCCGGTTTCGGGCCCTTCCCCGCGCACATCCACCGCGCGCCGCTGGCCTACCCGCTGCGCTGGGAGGGTGGCCGGGACAAGTGCACCGAGGAGGCCCTCACCGCGTTCGAGGACCTACTCGAGCGGGTCGGTCCGCAGAACGTCGCTGCGGCCGTCATCGAGAGCATCCAGGGTGAGGGCGGCTTCATCGTGCCGCCCGAGGGCTTCTTCGCCGGTATCCGCGAGATCACCGCGCGCCACGGCATCCTTCTCGTCGCGGACGAGGTCCAGTCCGGGATGGGGCGGACCGGCACGATGCTCGCAATCGAGCACGACGACGTCGTCCCCGACCTCATCTGCACCGCGAAGGCGCTCGCCGGTGGTATGCCGCTGTCGGCGGTCACCGGTCCCGCGCAGGTCATGGACGTCGTCGGCCCCGGCGGCCTCGGCGGCACGTATGCCGGCAGCCCGCTGTCGTGCGCTGCCGCCCTCGCCGTATTCGATGAGCTAGAGAAGGACGACGAGCTGCTCGGCAGCGCCGCCCGGATCGAGGCTGCGGTTCGCCGACACCTCGAGCCCCTGGTCAGTGGCAGTGACGGCAACGGGATCGTCGCCGAGGTCCGCGGCCGCGGCGCGATGATGGCCATCGAGATCTGCAAGCCGGGCACGATCGATGCGGACCCCGAGGCGACGAAGGCGATCGCCGCGGCCTGCCACGCCCAGGGCGTCCTCGTGTTGACCTGCGGCACCTACAACAACGTGCTGCGGCTGCTCCCGCCACTCGTCATCGGCGACGAGCTTCTCGACGACGGGCTCAGCATTCTCGCGGGGGCGATCCGCTCGGTAGCGGAGGCGGACGGCGCGTGACCGCAGCACTCGAAGGTGTACTCGTCGCCGACTTCAGCCGCGTCCTGGCCGGGCCGCTGGCGACGATGAACCTCGCCGACCTCGGCGCTGATGTCGTCAAGGTCGAGCGGCCAGGCCTCGGCGATGACACCCGGGCTTGGGGGCCGCCCTGGGCCGACGGCTCCGGTACCGACGGGCAGGGCCGGGTCGCGACATATTACGAGAGTGTCAACCGCTCCAAGCGCAGCCTCGCGCTCGACCTGACCGACGCCCAGGACCTCGTCGCTGCAAAAGAACTCGCGCAGCGGGCCGATGTCTTCGTCGAGAACTTCCGACCCGGGACGCTGTCTCGCTACGGGCTGGACTACGAGTCGGTTGCGGCGGGAAACCCGGGCGTCGTCTACGCCTCGGTCACCGGATTCGGCCGCGGACCCGGGGCTGCGCTGCCCGGATACGACTTCGTCGTGCAGGCGGTCGGCGGGCTCATGAGCATCACTGGCGAGGCAGGCGGCCCGCCGACCAAGGCGGGAGTCGCGCTCGTCGATGTCCTCACCGGCAAGGACACGACGATCGGCATCCTTGCCGCGCTGGCTGCCCGCTCGCGAACCGGGCGGGGTTGCCGCGTCGAGGTCAACCTGCTCTCGAGCCTGCTCGCCGCTTTGGTCAACCAGGCCTCCGGCTACCTCGGTGCGGGGGTCGTCCCGCACCGGATGGGCAATGAGCACCCCTCGATCGCGCCCTATGAGACCCTGCGCTGCGCAGATGCGCTGCTCGCCGTCGCCTGCGGCAACGACGGCCAGTTCGTGCGACTCGCCGAGGAGCTCGGGCGGCCGGACCTGGCGCGCGACGAGCGATTCGCGCGAAACGCGGCCCGGGTCGCCCATCGCCGCCACCTCATCGACGCCCTCGAAGTCGCTTTGGCTGCCGACACGGCCGCGAGCTGGCAGCGACGCCTCAACGCTGTCGGCGTCGCCGCTGGGGGGGTCAACGACCTCGCCGCCGCGTTCGCCCTCGCGGAGGACCTCGGGCTGGCGCCGACCTACGACCTCGGCGGTGCCGCGTCGCGCCAGGTGCGACACCCGATCACTTACAGCGAGGACCTGATTCGCCAGCCGAGCCCGCCGCCCGGGCTTGGCGCCGACGATCACCAGCTGCGCGCTTGGCTCGCCGGCCCCGCCACAGATGGCATCCCCAGACACGCACCCATGATGGAAGGCACCAGATGAGCCACAAGCAGGCCCCCAAGACGATCCGACCGCTCGACCTCGCCGATATCGACGACCAGCTCTCCGAAGAAGAGAAAGCGATCCGCCAAGCGGTTCGGCACACGTGCGAGCAGGAGGTCGACCCCTACATCGCGCAGTGGTTCGAGTCTGGGGAAATGCCCGCTCTGCGGGAACTGGCGAAGAAGTTCGGCGAGGTGGGGCTCTTCGGGATGCATCTGGAGGGTTACGGCTGTGCGGGAATGAGCGCGGTCGACTACGGACTGGCGTGCCTGGAGCTCGAGGCGTCCGACTCCGGTATCCGTTCGCTGGTCAGCGTTCAGGGCTCGCTTGCGATGTTCGGGATCTGGCGGTGGGGAACCGAGGAGCAGAAGCAGGAATGGCTGCCGCAGATGGCAACGGGCGAGGCGATCGGGTGCTTCGGTCTCACCGAGCCTGACCACGGTTCCGACCCGGGGTCCATGCGTACTCGCGCGCGCAGGGACGGCGACGACTGGGTGCTCGACGGCACCAAGATGTGGATCACCAACGGCTCCGTGGCGGATGCCGCCGTCGTGTGGGCAAACGCCGGTGAGGAGAACGGTGGGATCCGCGGGTTCGTCGTCCCCACCGACACCGCCGGCTTCTCCGCGCCGGAGATCAAGCACAAGATGTCGCTGCGCGCGTCGGTGACGAGCGAGCTCGTGCTCGACGGCGTGCGGCTGCCCGGCGACGCGATCTTCCCTGAGGTGCGGGGGCTCAAGGGACCGTTGAGCTGCCTCAACGAAGCGCGCTACGGCATCCTCTGGGGCGCGATGGGGTCGGCGCGCTCGGCCTTCTCGGCGGCGCTGGACTACAGCACACAGCGCACGCAGTTCGGCCGGCCCATCGCGGGCTTCCAGCTCACGCAGAACAAGCTCGCCCACATGAGTAACGAGCTGACCCTCGGCACGCTCCTGGCACTCCACCTGGGTCGCCGCAAGGACGCCGTCGGACTGCGCCCGGATCAGGTGAGTATCGGCAAACTCAACAACGTCAGCAAGGCCATCGAGATCTGCCGGACGGCGCGGACCATTTTGGGCGCCAATGGGATCTCGCTGGAATACCCCGTGATCCGCCACATGAACAACCTCGAGTCGGTGCTCACCTACGAAGGCACCCCCGAGATGCACACGTTGATGATTGGTCAGTCCTTGACCGGTGAGGCCGCCTATCGCTGATCCTGATCGGTGGCGCGCCCCGGGCCGCGACGCCGCACCTGCCGGAAGCGCTGTCAGCGCAGCGTGCCCAGCAGCGCGCGGGCGATGACCAAGCGCTGGATCTGGTTGGTGCCCTCGAAGATCTGGG